>JBEKHU010000143.1:0-7139 GCA_050012115.1 Bryobacteraceae bacterium
CAGCCGGCCATCGTCACGGCCAACGGCATCCGCATCGCCTTCGTCGGCGCATCCTACTCTTCGCTCAACGACCTCGGCGTTGCCCGCAACCCCAACGTCGCACGCATCGAGGACCACGATCGCCTGCGCCGCGCCCTCGCCGGCCTCCACGCCCGCGCCGATTTCGTCGTCGTCACCTTGCACGCCGGCAACGAGTACACGCACAAGCCCAACCAGGCCCAGATCGCTTTCGCCCACGCCGCCGTCGATGCCGGCGCGGACCTGGTCGTGGGCGCGCACTCGCATTGGGTGCAGGCTTTCGACTCCTACAAAGGCAAACCCGTCTTCTACGGTTTAGGCAACTTCGTTTTCGATCAGGACTGGAGCCGCGAAACCACGCAGGGGCTGGCGTTGCGGATCCGCCTTGCTAAGCTCCCCGGCGCCGGGTCCGCGACGCTCGAGCGGATCGAGCTTCTGCCGGTGGTCATCGAGCATGCCAGCACGCCCCGCCCGGCCAACGAGCGCGAAGGCCAAGCGATCCTGCATGCCGCTGGATTGGATGTTTTGGAAGGAGTGGTTGGTGGACGGCGCGGGACTTGAACCCGCGACCCCCGCGTTGCGAACGCGGTGCTCTCCCAACTGAGCTAGCCGCCCACTCTGGCGTCCGTCTCCAATATAACATGCGGCTGCCGGATTCCAGCCTGCCGGCCGCCCGCGTGCCGCTGCTCTACTTCACGAAGAACGGCCACTCGCGAAAACAGGGGACTGACGTCTCTGTCCTAGGCGCGCACAGTTCTCTCTATCCGCGCTCTGCCTCCTGTGCGCCGTGTGGACAGAGCCGTCTGTCCCCGAGCTACTTCACGAAGAACGGCCACTTCCACACCCAATGGAGGTGAAACGCCGTCAGCACCACGAACACCACCACGGCGCCGATCGCGATCGTCCACACGAGCGGCCGCACCGTCTTCTTCCATGGGAACGCGCGTCCCTCGCGCCGCAGCACCAGCAGGTAGCTCGCGAACACGCCGACGAAATACAGCAGGATCATCGGCGTCGCCACCAGCGTCATGGTCACCGCGTCCGGCGTCGGCGTGATGATCGCCGCCGCGATCGTGATGCCCAGGATGGCGTAGCGCGCGTGCTTCAGCAGGAACTTCGGCGACACCACCCGCAGCAGCGTCAGGAAGAAAATCAGCACCGGCAGCTCGAAGATCAGCGCCACCCCCAGGATCACGTTGACGAACAGATCCATGTATTCGGTCGGCGCGATGTACGGCCGGATGCCGGCGTCCTTGCCGATCTTCAGCAGGAACGTCAGCGCAAAGCGGAAAGCGATGAAATAGGCAAACAGGCCGCCCGTGATGAACAGGCCGGCCGTCGTCAGGATGAACGGCACCGCCCAGCGCCGCTCCCGCTTGTACAACCCCGGCGCGATGAACGCCCACACCTGGTACAGCACCCACGGCGAGGCGATGAAAATCGCCGCCAGAATGGGCACCCGGAACCAGACGATCGAGATCCCCTCCATCGGCGTCCGCGCCGCCAGTTCCGGCGGATAGCCCAGCGTCTTCAGCGCCACCACGATCGGCTGCTTCACCGCGTTCCACATCTGGTTCATGAAGCACATCGAGATCGCGAACGCGACGACCAGCCCCAATAGGCTGCGGATAATCCTCGTCCGCAACTCCTCCAGGTGCTCGAGGAAGCTCATCCGCAGCATGCCGTCTTCCTCTTCCGGTTCGTCCGGCGGAGGCGGAGGTGGGGGTGGAGGCGGTGCCGGCGTGGCAGTCTGGGCGGCGGGCTGCAATTCCTGGCTCGGCTTTGCTACGGCCTCTTCCGGGGTCTGGCGCCCGTCCTGCTCGGGCTCACGCGGCGTGTTTGGATCCTGCGGATCTTCTGGATTGGGCATCGATGTCTATGAACTCACTTAGGACGCGGCCTGCCCGTTGTGGGCGTCCGCGGGGGGAGCGGGGGCAACCTGCGTCGGGACCGTGCCCTGCGCGGCTGCGATCACCGGCACGGCCTCGGCCGGAGGCAGCGCGGATTCCGCCTCTGGCGCCGCTTCCACCACCGGCCCTTCCACGGCCGCGTCGGTTGCCACTTCCGTGGCTGGCTCCGTAGCCGCTCCCGCGGCAGCCACGCTCGCGGCCGCGGCCGCCTCGGTGCTCGAATCCGGATAGCCGTAGGCCCCGTAGTCGTAGGAGGAGTCGTGGGACGTGTTGTGGTTGTAATAGCTCTCGCTGTAGCCTGTGCTCGCCTGGGTGAGATCGGTTGGGATGTCCAGTTCCTTTCGGATGTCCCGCGTTTCGTTCTCCAGGGCCGACAACTCGCGCTGCCAGGTCTCCTTCAGCTCGCTGCTGGCGCGCTTGAAATCGTTCATGAACTTGGCGATGGTGCGCGCGACCTTGGGCAGTTCCTTGGGGCCGAACAGCACCAGCACCACGATGAAGATGAGCACCATCTTGTCCCAGGCGAAGGGACCCATATAGCGACGCTCCTATCCTTTGATTCCATATCTATCGTAGCGAACCCCCCGAACCCCCTACAAGCGATCACAAGGTAAGCGCCGCGCGGCCTCTCCGGCGCTTTCGACCTATCGTATGATCTATTGAACCCCGTGCGACGCGGCTTTTCGCGTAGTACTGGACGGCATGCGATTGGGCCTTCCGGATAGTACTGGAGCCGATGCGACGCGGCTTTTCTTGTGATCTACTGGCGGCATGGGACGCGGCGCTGTGCTCTTCATTCTGGGCTGCGTCTGCCTGCTGACGGCCCCCGCCCAGGTGCATTTCACCCGTCAGCCGGATTCGATAGCTGTAGAAATTGCCGGCCGGCCGCTGACCACCTTCTATTTCGGTCCATCCGCGCCCAAGCCCTACCTGCACCCGCTCCTCGCGCCCTCCGGGCAGCGCCTGACCCGCCTCTATCCGATGGAATCCGTGGACTCCGAGAGCCGCGACCACCCGCACCATCGCGGGCTTTGGATCACCCACGGCGACGTCAACGGCATCGACTTCTGGGCCAACGAGACCGAGCAGCGCAAGGGCAAGCAGGGCCTGATCGTGCTCCGCGAAATCCGCGACGTCCAGGATGGACCTGCCAAGGGCATGATTTGGGCGGTCTTCGAATGGCGCGATCCGGATGGCCGCACGCTGTTGGTCGAGGACCGCGTCATGTGCTTCTCCGGCGAGGGCCAGGCGCGCACCATCCACTTCGATGTCACGCTGCACGCCGTGTCCAAGGTCGTCTTCGGCGACACCAAGGAGGGCTTCTTCGCCATCCGGCTGCGCGACGAGCTGACCGAACTCAAGGGCACCGGCAAGATGACCAACGCCGCCGGGCAGACGGGCATGGAACTCGTCTGGGGCCACCGCTCGCCCTGGGTCGATTACTGCGGAACGCTGGACGGGCGCGCGCTGGGCATCGCCATCTTCGACCATCCCGCCAACCACGCTCATCCCACCTGGTGGCACGCGCGCGACTACGGCCTCTTCGCGGCCAACCCGTTTGGAGAACGCGACTTCACCGGCGACAAAACCAAGGACGCCAGCCTGACCTTGGCGCCCGGCGAGAGCGTGCGTTTCCGCTACCGCGTCTTCATTCATCCCGGCAATACGGCACAGGCGGGCGTCGCCGCCGCCTACCACGCCTGGGCGGGCGAATAGCTGCGTGAACCCGTGGCTCACGCCACGCCCACAACGGGGCGCGATCAAGAGCCGATTCCAGCCCGCGCCAGACCCGGCTCCGAGAAGGCCGGAAAGGCCTCCGATTTTAGGCCGGCTGCGCTTGGCCCAAAAGGCAGAATGGCCGACGTCGGCCATTTCCCATCCGCAGAATCAATAGGATACAGACAAGAATGGCCGACATCGGTCAAACGGCCTCCGCGCCCACGCTCGATCCGCTGCTTGAAAACGCGCGTGTTCGCGCCCTCGCGGCCGGCTGCTGGTGGCGCTCGGAAGGGAGGGATGAGACTAATGGCTCCGATGGGGGCGGCTGGATTTACAATGGATAGCGGCCAGGACGTCAAGACGGAAATCAGCGTTTTGAAGGACACCTCCGGGCGAGCAACCTGGTAGTGAGAAGGGACGTCCTGGATCCCGGATCATCGTGCCCGATTGAGGATCGACAGGTCATGTCCAAACTGAGCTTGTTCCTCGCTCTCTGTTCCGTTCTTGCATGCGCCCAGGAGACGCCCTCCGCCGCGCAGCAGACTGCTCCCTCCACTACGGAGGCGGCGAAGAAGGCCACAGTCGAAGGCGTTGTGGTGAACGAGATCACCAAGGAGCCGATCCGGCGCGTGGAGATCAACCTGCAGAAACAGGGCCGGGGCGGTAACCCCTATTCCGGCGTGACGGATGCGGCCGGCAAGTTCAAGATCGAGAACATCGACGCCGGGGACTACTACGTCGTGCTCCGCAAGGGCGGGTTCTTGATGAGCCGCAATTACTACGGCATGTCGGGACGGGTTCTGAAGCTCACCGCGGGAGCTTCGCTCACCGGTCTGCGTTTCTCGATGCAGCCGCAGGGGATCGTCACCGGGCGCGTGCTGGACGACGAGGGCGAGCCGGTGCAGAACGTTTTCGTGATGCTGCTGCGGTACCGCTATGACCGTGGTTCCTACCGCGCAATCTATGGGGGCCGGCCGCAGCAGACCAACGACCGCGGCGAGTTCCGGTTCACCGAGGTGCAGTCGGGCAAGTATTATCTTCTGGCCGACGTGCGACGCATGCAGGCCATCGGCGTGAGCCCGCCGCTGGCGGCGGGCACGCCCAGAACCGCCTTGGTCGCCACGTATTTCCCCAGCGCGCCCGAGTTCGCCCAGGCCGCCGGGATCGAGGTGCAGCCCGGGCAGGAGCTCTCCAACCGGGACATCGCGTTGAGGAAGGAGAAGGTCGTCAAGGTGACCGGCAAGGTGCTCGACGCGAGCGGTGCGCCCGCCAGGCAGGCTATGGTCTCATTCACGCTGGCGGATGGAGCCGGCGCCAACACCGGAGTGACCGCCATGGTCGATGACAAGGGCGCATTCGCGGCCGACAAAGTCCCGCCCGGGCAATACAATGCCCGAGCGTTCAAGTTTAACGGCCAGGAGAACGAGCAGAGCGCCGCGGTCCCCGCCGGCGTGGGCGACGCGGGCCTGGAGGGCGTGGTGCTGCAGCTCCAACCGCCGCTGGAAGCGAAAGGCGCGTTTGTCCTAGAGGGCTCCGACCGCAAGGACTTCGACTTTGCGGGTTCCTCACTCAACCTGCAGCCCGCGGACGACACTTCCTACCCTGTCGCCTATGCTCAGCCCAAGACGGACGGCACGTTTACGATGACCGGGATCACTCCCGGCCGCTTCACCGTGAGTGTTTACACGGGATCGGGCGAAGGCTACGTCAAGGCGATCCTGCTGGGCAGCGAAGACGTCTACGGCAAAGAGGTCGAGGGAGCGGCGGTGGCGGCGGCCGGCCTGAAGGTTGTCATGCGCGTGGACGGCGCCACGCTCAGCGGCACGGTGGAGATCCCGGAAGAGCGCAAGGCGGCGCTGCGCTCGCCGGCCGTCGTGCTGATGACAACCGACGCCCGTCTGAGCAAATCCGAAGGGCGCAACGTGGCCCAGCTCAATCAGAACAATGGCTACGAGCTGAAGAATCTCCGGCCGGGCGAGTACATCGCGTTCGCCTTCGAGGAGTACGATTATCCGTCGCTCCAGGATCCTGAAGTGCTCGCCGCTATCGCCAGCAAGGGCACGAAGGTCACGCTCGCGGCCAACGATTCGAAGAGCATTGATCTGAAGATCCTGCCCTGGCCGGAGCAGTTCGCGGACCGGATTCAATAACGGCGCGCCGTGTCTTTACCGTGAAAACACCGTGTTTTACCGTGTTTTTACCGTAAAAACAGCGTCTTTTTGCGTTTCCGTGTAACTACGGTTTTCTAAAGGACTTAGCCGTATTGTGCCGCAAATGCGCCCGCGCCAGTCGTGTAAGTAGTTAGTTCTAAAGAACTTGCGCGATCATCACCGTGCTTCACGGTGGATCTGTGGCAAACAAAGGAGTTATTGAGATTTCACGCGCATTTTGACGCAGATTAACATGCGTCACCGTGCGTCACGGTGGATGTGTTGCAATGATTGGAGTTACGAACATTAAGGCGCCACATTAACACGGTGCACCGTGCGTCACGGTGGATGTGCGGCAAACAAAGGACTTACAAACATTAACAGGCGATTTTTTGCGTGCGCACCGTGCGTCACCGTGTATCTACGGTGTTCTAAAGGACTTATTGATAATTCACCGTGATTCGCCGGGCACGGTGAATTCACGTTGTTTTTGACGGTGTTTTCGCCGGCCGCGGGTGGCGCGTGAGCGCGGGCAACCGCAGATCAGCTTTCCCGCGGGTCAGAACTGCAGCCGCAGGGCGAAGTTCACGCGTCGCTCTCCATAGGAAGAGGTGATCTGGCCGAAGCCGGGGTCGCCCTGCATGTTGTTCGGGACCCCGAAGTGCGGCGAGTTGGTGAAGTTGTCCGCCTCGGCGCGGAACTGCAGGCGGTAGCGCTCAGTGAAGGCAAACGTCTTGAAGAACGAGAGGTCCAGGTTGGCGAGGCCCGGCGCGTAATTGCTCTCCATGCCCAGGTTGCCGTAAGTGCCCGGGGCGGGAGCCGTGAAGGACGCGGTGTCGAACCATTCGTTCACCGTCCGGCCTCCCGGTGGAACCGCGTTCGGGTTGGCGCCTGGCACCAGGTCGGGCAGCGTGATGCCGCCGCAACCGCAACTGGCGTCGCGCGTGTTCAGCGTGAACGGCTGGCCGGTCTGCAGCGTCAGGATGCCGTTCAACTGCCAGCCGCCCAGAAGCGCGTTGCTCACCCGGTTCCAGTTCTTGCCGAACTGGCGGCCGCGGCCGAACGGCAGTTCGTAGATGGTGCTGAGGACAAAACGCTGCCGCAGGTCGAAGGACGCGTTGGCGTAGTCGGCGCCGAAGTTGGTCACGTCGCGGGGAACGTATGTCCCCGGACTCCCGCTGATCGGAGGCACCACGTCGCTCAAAGCGTGGCTCCAGGTGTAGGAGGCCAGGAAGTCCAGCCCGTTGGAATGGCGCTTCTCCACTTTCACGGCCAAGCCGTCGTAGTTCGACTTGCCGAAGGTGGCGGTGTTGACAATGGGGCTGTCGATGCCGGGGATCAG
>JBEKHU010000144.1:0-7131 GCA_050012115.1 Bryobacteraceae bacterium
ATTGGGCCGAACAGTTTTACACGCTGTGCTACAGCAAGCCCGAAGTGCAGGCCATCACGTGGTGGGATTTCTCCGACCCGGCCTTCATCCCTCATGGCGGTTTCGTGAAGCCCGATTACACGCCGAAACAATGTTACGAGCGGCTGTTGAAGTTGATCGCCGGCTGGCGGCAGATGAGCTGAGACGAGCGCCGGGGCATCTCGCCGGCGAAGTGGGACTGAAAAGACGATTGAGGTGAATTTGATCGGCCCTGGGAATTCTGGACCACTGGGAATGTTAGTCATCAGCAAAACCTGGGAAGGAGGTTTTGCTGATGAAGGGCAAGCGGTTTTCGGTCGAGCAGATCGTCGGGGTGTTGAAGCAGGCTGAGGTAGGGGTGCCGGTGGTGCAGCTGATCCGCAAGGTAGGGATCAGCGAGCAGACCTTCTACCGCTGGAAGAAGCAGTACGTGGGGCTGGTTTCGAGCTCTCCGTCCCTGTCAAGATCGAGCCGTGAGGCCAGATCCGGTGGTGGACCACAAGCGTCCGAGTGTCCGGCCTAACGGGTCATAGAAGGAGTTTGTCGATTGCGAAAGAAAGGTGAGGAAGCGAACCAGTCTCGATTGTTTGCCCGCAATGCATTTACAACGCGCAACCGCATATCGAGGATCCGATTCAGATGACTACGGAGCATTACGTCCACGCCCCAGCGAAACCGGAGCTTGGGTGAGACTTCGATCGCGCCGCACCCGACATGGCCATCGTTCAGGCAGAGCGTTGAGCGGGACAGGCCTCCCGCCGCGCTCAGCCTGGGAAGCCTGTTCTGCTTAAGTGCGAAGCTTGACCAAACCGCCGATCGTCGGCGGTCTTGCCCCTTGCCGCCGCGGCCCAATCCCGCCACCGGAGGCCCCCCGGGGACGGTCAACCGGCCGCGAAACCCGCGCTTAATCGCCCGCCCGCCCGGCCACCGGAAACCGCGCTTTGATCCACCCGAGCGCCTCCTCCCGCGTGTGCAGCCGCCCTTCGAGTTGCTCCTCCTCCAGCGCCTTCAGCATCGCGCCCAGCCCCGGACCCTCGGCGTAGCCCAGCGCCATCAGCTCGTGCCCGCTCACGAGCGGCCGCGGGTGGATGTCGACCGCCGTTAGAGCCGCCCGCCGGCGGCGCACCAGTTCGAGCGTCTCCAGGTCCATCCGCGAACCCCGCCGGTCGGCCTCGTGCAATGCCATGAGCTCGTCGAACCGCGGCAGGCGCAGGAACCGCCGGAACGCCGCCTCGCCCATCTTCGGCGCGTCCTGGAACCGCATGTGCGCGCCAACGTGCGACGCCACGGCCTCGATCAACTCGTTCGACGCCCGCAGGCGCGTCAGGATCCCGCGCGCCATGCGGGCCCCTGTTTCGCCATGCCCGTGAAAGCGGATGCGGCCCTCCACTGTCATCGTCGACGGCTTGCCCACGTCGTGCAACAGCGCCGCCCAGCCCAACTCCGGCGTGCAGGCCGGGAGTGCCTCCAGCACCAGCAGCGTATGGGTCCACACGTCGCCCTCGGGGTGGTAATCGGGCGGCTGCGGCACGCCCTTCAGCCGTTCCACCTCGGGCAGCACCTCGTGCAGCAATCCGGCCGCATCCAGCAGCTCGCAGCCGCGCCGCGCCGCGCCTTCGGTGAGGATGCGCGTCAGCTCCTCCCGCACCCGCTCAGGCGCAATACGGCCGATTGAAGCCGCCATTTCGCGCAGCGCCGCGAACGTCCCGGCCTCGATCTCGAAGCCCAGCCGCGCCGCGAACCGCACCGCGCGCAGCAATCGCAGATGGTCCTCGGCAAAGCGCCGCCGCGGATCGCCGATGGCCCGGATCAGCCGCGCCTCGAGATCCGCCCGCCCACCCGTGTAATCCACGATTTCGCCGCTGAACGGGTCTTCCAGCAGGGCGTTGATCGTAAAGTCCCGCCGCACCACGTCCTGGCGCGGATCTGTATCAAAGGAAACGGCTTCTGGATGCCGCCCGTCGCCGTAGGAATGGTCGCTGCGGAACGTGGCGACCTGCACTTCGGCGCCGCCGCGCCGCACCAGTACCACACCGAAATGCGCGCCCACCTGCGGCGCGCCTGGAAAGAGCTCCATCAGCCGCGCCGGCGGGGCATCGGTGCACAGATCGATATCCGAGGTTTCGCGGCCCAGCAGCCGGTCGCGGACATATCCGCCAACGTAGTAGACACTGTGGCCCGCCGCACGCAGGGCGCGGGCGACCTCTTGGGCCAGCTTGAGCGCGCCGGTAGCCATCGCTTTGATCCTAAACCACCGTCGGCGTCGGCGCTGTGCGGGACTCTCGCTGGCGCGGCCTATCTCTTTGGTTTCTTACCGGTTGGAGGCTTGGCTGGCGCTTCTTCCGCGGGCGCTTCGGGGGCAACGGAGGAAAGCACCGTCTTGAACAGGTCGGCCTTCTGCTGTTCTTTCTTGGAAGGCGGGGCCTCGCTGTGGCGGAAGTTGTGCTCGTGATAGCAACTGCGGCAGCGCAGCTTGGCCGGTTCGCGATCGACCATCGCCAGGAGCGAGTGATTCGTCACGCGCTTGCATTTGATGCAATAATCGTCGAGTTCGTCACCCAGCCGGTAATCAGGCATAAACCCTCCGCTGACCTTACTCAGGCGGTGCCAGCCCGGTATCGCAGTATAGCCGATCGGGGCGCGAAAGGGGAGCCCCGACCGTGCGCATCACCGTGCGCGCGCCGCAAAAACACCGCAATCTTACCGTGCGGACACGGTGTCTTCACGCTGAAATCACGGCAAATCCACGGTGAATGCACGGTGGTTTGACCCCCTCGCCGCGCGGCCGCGCCGGTTTCGCGGGACAATGAAAGCTCGGGGTCCTCTCCTATGCAATTCCTCTCCTCCAGCCTGCTCGAACTGATCATCGAAACCTCTACCAACCTGCCGCCCGACGTGCGCCGCGCGATGGGTGTGGCGCTGGCTGGCGAGACGCCCGCCACGCAGTCGCACCAGGCGCTGAACATCATCGCCACCAACATCGACATGGCGCACGACGTCGAGGGGGCGATCTGCCAGGACACAGGCATGCCGACGTTCGTCGTCCGTGCGCCGGCGGGCGTGAACCAGATTCGCTTCGCCGCGGACATTCGCGAAGCCGTGGCCGAGGCCACCCGGCGCGGCAAATTGAGGCCTAACTCCGTGGATTCACTGAGCGGTAAGAACTCGGGCAACAACCTCGGCGCCGAGACGCCGGTGATTCACTTCGAGCAGTGGGAGCAGGACGCGATCGAGGTCAAGCTGCTGCTGAAGGGCGGCGGCTGCGAGAACAAGAACATCCAGTACTCACTGCCGTGCGAACTGGACCACCTGGGGCGCGCCGGACGCGACCTTGCGGGCGTCAAGAAATGCCTGCTGCACGCCGTTTGGCAGGCGCAGGGGCAGGGTTGCGCGCCGGGCGCGCTGGGGGTGTGCATCGGCAGCGACCGGGCGCACGGCTACCTGCTGGCGAAGTACCAGCTTTTCCGGACTTTGGATGATGTGAACCCGGTGCCGGAACTGGCCCAACTGGAGGCCGAGATCATGGAGGAGGCCAACCGGTTGGGTGTCGGGGCGATGGGCTTCGGCGGCAAGGCGAGTCTCATCGGCTGCAAGATCACGGCGGCCAACCGGCTGCCGGCGAGCTTCTTTGTTTCCGTGGCTTACGACTGCTGGGCGTTCCGCCGGCTGGGTGTGGTTCTGGACACGGAGACGGGCGCGATCCGGCGCTGGCTGTACCGCGATCCGGAGAAACCGGTGCAGGTCATGGCGGCGGGTGAAGGCTTCCCGCTGACCGGGCGCGAAGTGGTGCTCACGGCGCCCCTGACGGCCGCGCAGATGCGGACGCTGAAGGTGGGCGACGTGGTGCTGATCCGCGGCGAAATGTTCACCGGGCGCGACGCGGTGCACACCTACCTGATGAAGAACCCGCCGCCGGTGAACCTGGACGGCGCGGTGCTGTACCACTGTGGTCCGGTGATGCTCAAGGAAGGCGAGGAGTGGCAGGTAAAGGCGGCGGGGCCGACCACTAGCATTCGCGAGGAACCTTACGAGCACGAGGTGCTGCGGCGCTACGGCGTCAAGGCGGTGATCGGCAAGGGCGGCATGGGACCGAAGACGCTGGCGGCGCTCGAGGAGTGCGGCGCGGTGTACCTGAATGCCATCGGCGGCGCGGCGCAATACTACGCGCGGACGGTGGAAAAAGTGCTCGGCGTGAACCTGCTCGAACTGGGCATTCCCGAGGCGATGTGGCACCTGCGGGTGTTGGACTTTCCGGCCATCGTAACCATGGACGCGCACGGCAACAGCCTGCACGCCAAGGTGGAGGAAGAGACCGGGCGGGCGCTGGCGGCTACACAGGCGAAATAGGCCTATCCAGAGCTTCGGGAACCCATCGCAAGCTGCCTCCTGGGGCCCAGCAGATAACTGTTGAGTAGTCACGCGGCAAGAATAGGGCATTATTTATCAATATCTTAGAAAAGCACGGTGACTATTAGTAGTCATTTGGGCCTGCCCCGGCCGGTCCCGCCCGTCGCGAAAGAACGGCCCTGAAGACGAATCATCGGTCTAGCCTTCAGCCGCCCCGGCGAGGGCAAAATATGGCTTGCGGGTCTTCCATTTGCCGCGGGTGAAGTCGGGGAAGGGTACGGGTGCGCTGGCCTGGGCGATGGACTGGCCGGAAAGCGGGATCAGCGAACTCATGAGCACGGAATCGTAGATGTCGAGCGGCGTGGGGGCGTGATTGCGAACGGAGGCGACGAAGTGCCGGATCTCGATGTAATCCGGGCCGCCGTGGGACTGGGTGTCGTGCAGCGCCGCCGGGTCGGTGCGCTCCAACTCGGTGTACCAGGGGTGGTCGAACTGCTTCTGGTAGGAGTCGAAGGTCTCCCAGGTGTCGGGCTTGGGGCTGCGGCCGGCGATATAGACGGCGTTGCGCTGCTCGTTGTAGAGGCCGTTGGTGCCGGAGATCTCCCAGCGGTTGTCGTAGGGGCGGGGCGACTGCATGTCGTTGTTGATCACCAGGGTGTTGCCCTTGATGGTCTTGACCAGGGAGGTCACGATGTCGCCCTGCACGTAGTTGCGGCGGGCTGCCGGGTGACCGGGGCCGAACTTGTTCATGAAACAGTGACGCAGGCTCAGCGAGCGTGAGGCCATGGAGGTCACGTAGGCCGGGTAGTCGCCGCAATTGAGGTCCAACCAACTCAGCACCGGGCCGAGGCTGTGGGTGGGGTAGGGGTCGGAGTTGCGCTGGAGGAGGTATTTGGCGGCCCAGCGGGGGGTGCCGTCGGGTTCGAAGTACCAGTAGGTGCAGTTGTGGGAATGAGCGCAGTGGCAGTGGTTGATTTCGCCCAGCAGGCCGGCGCGGATCATGTTGAGGACGGCCAGGTTATCGCGGCGGAAGCTCCAGTTTTCGAGCATCATGCAGGGCGTGCCGGTGCGCTCGTGGGTGTCGATGAGACTCCAGCATTCATCGAGCGTGAGGGCGGCGGGCACCTCGACGGCGGTGTACTTGCCGGACTGCATCGAGAAGACGGCCATGGGCGTATGGAGTTCCCAGGGGGTGGCGATCAGGACGGCATCGAGATCCTCGCGCGCCATCAACCGCCGGTAGTCCTCCGAGCCGGTGTAGCCCTCGGGTTTCGGGCCGCCAGAGCTCAGGACGAGGTCCTGCGCCCGGGCGAGATTCTGCGGGTTGATGTCGCAGAGCGCGGGAAACGCGACGCCGGGCATCGATAGAGCGATCCGGATGAGGCTCGTGCCGCGGCCGCCGGTGCCGACCACTCCGACGCGCACCGGCTTGGGCGCGGACTGCGACCGGCCGGAGCCCGGAGTGGCGAGGGTCAGAGCGGCCGCGCCGAGGAAACGGCGGCGGTTGGTGGTTTGGGTCATGCACACCTCCGAGCGCATCATAACGGCATTTCAGGCGGGATTCCACGGCCGCGCCCGGCCGGACGCAGGCGGGCATGGCCCTTGGGAGTCGTTTGAGGGTGCGAGGAGGCTATGGCGCAGGCGGCGTGTCGTGCGTCGGCATAAGGCTAGAGGGGTTGGGCCTGGGCGAGGATCGGTTCGCGAAGATAGCGCAGTGCGCCGGGGGTGACAACATCGACGGTGGCGCCCACCAGTTCCTGAAGATCCAACTTGAAGCCGACGAGGTCGAAGAGCGTCCTGCCTTTGTCGAAGTCCACGAGGAAGTCGACGTCGCTGCCGGGGCGGTTGTCTCCGCGGGCCACGGAGCCGAAGACGCGGATGTTGCGGGCGCCGTATTTTTCACCGAGCTGGAGGATGGCGGCGCGTTTCTCGCGGCGCAGGATCTCCAGCGTGATCATAATCCCATTCTGCTCCCGCGGCCGGGTTTGCGCCAGAAGAGCCGGGCGAGGCGCGGCGGCGGGCGCGGCGGTCACGGCGATTTCAGAAAAACAAACCGTTGTTTTACAGAGAGTTGACGGAGTGAGGGGCGGGCGGGGGCTTGCGGCGGGGGGTAGGCTGATTCGCGCGGGGGGAGTGGGCGCTACCGCCGGATTCGGGCCTGGACAACCCGGAGCCGGGGCGGGAGGGGCGTCCACAGTGGAGCCGTGCGGCCAACGTTCCCGGGCGGGGGACGGTAGAGTCCGCGGCGCCACCTGCTTTTCTCACGAGCAATCGGCGGGCGACGAGCGCCGTGGGAGAGGCAGGGCGCCCCCCGCATCTCAGAAAGGCACCGAATGGCGGACACGCTGCACAAACTGCGACCAGACCGGACGATGTACCTGCGGGGTTTCTCCGACCTGGGCGCCGCGGCGGCGATGCACGACGCGATGCCCGACGGATTCCAGGTGAGCGGCGTGTTTCGCGATCCGGCGGACTTTGCCGTGGTAGTGCTGTGGGACGCGGACGACTTTTTCAATCACCCGACGCTGAAGTACCTGCCGGACAGGAACTTCGCCGGATTGACGCTGCAGTTCGACGTGACGTACGCAAACCTGATGCCGCTGAACTGCGACAAGTACCCGACCATCGACTGGCCGTACCTGGATGCCCAGCTGCCGAACGGGACGTCGCAACGGATCCGGCTTTCCGATTACGCGCAAACGATCGCCAATCCGGACCCGGTGGCGAGCGGCACGCTGGAGATCCTCGGGCCAAACCTGCAACCGT
>JBEKHU010000145.1:0-7128 GCA_050012115.1 Bryobacteraceae bacterium
CAACCTGATTCACTACAAGGAGCTGATTGTCACCGGCACGACCGGGTGCAGCACCGACGACTGCCGGCGTTCGATGGATCTGATCAGTTCAGGGAAGGTCGACCTCGGGCCTCTGATCAGCGGCCGCTACGGCCTGGATCGTGCGCTGGAAGCCTTTACCGCCGCGCGCACGGGTAATGTTCTCAAAGTTGTTCTGCACCTCAGTGCTGGTAAGGGGGAATCTTGAAATCACGACCGTATGGATACCTGATTTCACAGCCGGACGAGAGACGGTCGTCGTTCGACAACCACATCCAGCGTCGACTCTCCGCCCTGCGGAACCAGTTTGCGAACCGGGAAGCGTATCAGGCGCTGCTCGATTCGGGCGATCCCTTGATCTACGAAGTTTACGAGAACCGCCGTCCGGAAGTAGCCGGCGAGTTGTTGAGCGGTCTGTCCATCGTCCATCCGGGATGCGTGGGCAACGAGTATTTCATGACTAAGGGGCACTACCACTCCGTGCGCGAGACCGCGGAAATCTACTACTGCATGCAGGGAAAGGGCGTTCTCCTGATGGAGAACGAGGCAGGAGAAACTGCTGTCGAGGAATTCTATTCGGGCCGTGTGGTTTATGTGACACCACGATGGGCGCATCGTTCCATCAACACCGGTGCAGAAGACCTGGTTACGCTCTTCGTGTATCCGGGGCATGCGGGACACGACTACGCCACGATTGATTCCACCGGCTTCCGTAAACGCGTCCTCGACCAGGACGGCGTTCCGACCGTTGTTGACAACCCGGGATGGTGTCCGGTAAAGGAGGTGACGCCACATGGAGCAGGATCTCAAGAACTACCGAGTTCTCGTGACGCCCACGACCTTCGGGCCCTATGACAGGCGGCTCTGCCAGGAGCTGGAGGCGGGTGCAGGCGAGGTGATCTGCAACCGCCGCGGACGTCCACTCACGTCCGGCGAGCTGAAGGAACTGCTGCCCGGCGGCGACGGATTCACTGCGGGGTTGGAACGCCTGGACCGCGCGGCGCTCGAATCGGCCGGCCGGCTCGCAGTGATAGCGCGCTACGGCGTGGGCCGCGAATCGCTGCGGGACTGCAGGGCTGCGCTCCGGGGGGAGACCCCGCTCCATCCCGTCCTCGCCCGAGGAGCGCAGGCATGACACTCCCGGATTCGCAGGGACGCACGCGGATGTATTTCATCGGCGTCAGCACGCGACAGTCTTCCATCATGAAGGTCTTTCCGCTGTGGATGGAGGAACTGGGGAGGCCGGAGGTCTCCCTGGAAGGCATGGATCTCAAGCTGCACGACGATCCGGCCAACTACCGCCGCGCCGTGGCGCGGATCAAGGAGAACCCGCTGTGCGTGGGAGCTTTGGTCACCACCCACAAGATCAACCTGCTGCAGGCGGCGCGCGACCTGTTCGACTACCTCGACCCGCTCACGCGACTTTCCGGAGAGATCTCCTGCATCTCTAAGCGGCAGGGCCTGCTGGAAGGGCATGCGAAAGACCCGATATCCGGCGGGATGAGCCTGGACACGCTACTCGGCCCCGGCTATTTCGGGCGTACGGGCGGGCATGTGCTCTCGCTGGGTGCGGGAGGCTCCACCACGGCGTTGGTGCTGCATTTCAGCCGCCAGCGGGAGGCCAGCGACCGGCCGCGCCGGATGGTGATCGTTAACCGCTCACCGGGCCGGATCGAGGTGCTCCGTCAGATGGCCGGCGCCGTGGCGCCGGGGATCGAGTTCGAATACCATTGCCACCAGGACCCGCGACGGAACGACCAACTGCTGCAGGCGCTCCCGCCCGGATCGCTGGTGATCAACGCGACGGGAATGGGCAAGGACCTGCCCGGATCGCCGATTACGGATGCAGGTCGCTTCCCGATCAACGGCGTCGCTTGGGAGCTGAACTACCGCGGCGAGCTTCAATTCCTGCACCAGGCGCTGGCACAGCGCAAAGAGCTGAACCTGACGGTCGAAGACGGTTGGGTGTACTTTCTTCACGGCTGGACGCAGGTGATCGCACAGGTGTTGGACATCCAGCTCGATGAAGCTCTGTTCAGCCGCCTGGCCGCGCTGGCCGAGCCGATTCGACCGCCCTCACGGGCGCCAGCGGAGGTTACAGCGAGTGATCGCTGAGGACAGCAGCAGCGTGCCGCTTGGGAGTTACCGCGACCGCTCTCTCGAAAGTCACCCGCCGACTTTCATCTCCATGGGTGGCCCGCAGGGCCATGGGAACTCCCTGATGGCAGCGGCTCTGAGCCGCGAAAAGGACAGGATAGTCAACCAGGAGTCCATGTGAAGAACAAGATTGAGAAACCCGTTCTATTGCCAGTCCACTTCACGGCGGAACCGGACGAGGAATGCAACAGACAACTTGCGGCGCTACATCGGTTGCTCGATGACGAGGCGGAGATCCTGGCGCCGGTGGCTCTTGGCTCGCCCGTCCCCAATGCAGCGGACGCGGTCGTGTTGCCCGAGGTGCTGGGCGCGGCGTACCGGAACATGCCGCAATTGAAGGCGATCCGGGTCCCGTTGCTGATCATCACCTCCGAGTTTGGAACCGTCTCGATGTGGGACTGGGAGATCGCTGCCTGCATGCGGTCGGAAGGGATCCGTTCGCTGGCGCCAAGCAACCTGGAACAGGCCAGGAAAATGTGCCGGGCGCTGGGAGTGAAGCGCCAACTCCGGAAGTCGAAGTTCCTGGTGTTCCAGGACAACCCCGGAGCGGGATTCCAGGCCGGCATCTTCAAGCGCTTTTACTGGTGGGAGGACGAGTGCACCCAGAGGATCTGCGCGAAGTTCGGCGTCGAAATCGTCCGGAAAAGCTTCCAGGAACTCGGCGAATCCGCCCAGGCAATCAGCGACGCGGAAGCGTCGGCGGCCGCCGGCGCGCGGAAGATTCCGGTGGCCGGGGTGTCCTCCCGCGGTTTGCTGAGCGCCCTCAAAATCTACCTGGCGGTCCAGCGCGAACTGGATGCGGACCAGGCTGTTCAGGCTGTGGGCATCAACTGCCTCAACGAATCGCACTTCTCCGACACGACCCCCTGCCTCGCATGGAACCTTCTGTACGAGGAAGAGAAGATGATCTGGGGCTGCGAAGCGGATACGATGGCCATGCTAACCAAGCTGATCCTGCACCGGTCCCTGGACGTGCCGATCATGATGACCAACCTGTATCCCTTCATCTTGGGGCAGGCGGCGCTCAAGCATGAGCGGATTCCGTCATTCCCGGATGTAAAGGAACCCGAGAACTGCATCCTGGTGGCGCACTGTGGCTATTTCGGCGTGGTGCCGCAGTCGTTCTCCACCGAATGGAGCCTGAAGCCGAAAGTGCTGGCGATCGTGAACGACAACGCCACGGCAATTGATGCGCGTCTTCCGGAGGGTCCCGTTACGCTGGCCAAGCTGCATCCCAAGCTCGACCTGATGAGCGTGGCCGAAGGGTGCCTCGAGAGCTATGCCCAGTACGCGGATTCCGACTGCAAGAACGGCGGAGTGATCCGCGTGAAGAACGGTCCGGAACTGGTGCGGCTGCTGGCTTCGCATCATTACCTCGTCACCACAGGCCACAACCAGTCCGATATCCAGATGCTGGGCAGGATATTCGATTTTGCCGTGGAGTCGCTCTGAGCACAGGAGCCCGGAAATGAAAGTCGGAATCGACAGTTATTGCTACCACCGCTTTTTCGGGGAAGTCTATCCGCAGCAGCAGCCGCCGCCTCGCCCGATGTCGCTCGAAGATTTTCTGCACCGGGCCAAGGAACTCGAAGTCGACGGCGTCTCTTTGGAGTCCTGTTTTTTTCCGCGCCTCGACGGAAGCTACCTGGCGGGCATCAGGAGCGTCCTCGATGAGTATGCACTGGACAGGGTGTACGCCTGGGGGCACCCGGACGGACTCGAAGGCGGGGCGAACCACGAGGCGTACAACGATATGGTGGCCAGCTTCGAACACGCCCGGGCCATCGGCGCGGATGTCATGCGCGTCGTAGGCAGCAGCCTCATGTTCCGCAAGCAACCGCACGAGCCGCAACTCGAACGGCTCACGCGGATGTTCTCCGATGCCGTTCCGATCGCTGAAAAGTGCGGCATCCGCATGGCGGTGGAGAATCACATCGACTTCACGGCGGATGAAATGCTTCGGCTGCTGACCGCGGTCAACTCTCCCTACCTGGGGATCAACTTTGACACCGGCAATTTTGTGCGGCTGCTCGACGATCCGGTAAAAGGAATGGAGAAGCTGGCGAAGTACGTCTACGCCACCCACATCAAGGACCTGAAGCCGCAGAAAGGTGTGGGGGCCGACCAGTGGTATTTCTTCTCGAGCACCCCTGTCGGAGATGGCATTGTCGACAACCTGAAACTGGCGAAACTGCTCGCCCGGGCGGGATACGAGGGCTTCCTGGCGGTCGAAATCGATTTCCTGCACCCGGATTACGGTGGGGACGAGGATCGGGCGGTGGCGAAAAGCATCCAGGAGCTGAAGAAGATCGCCGCGGCCGCGGAACCGGAGAGTGCCGCAGCCAGGGCGTGACCGTTTGTCCCCAACTCACGGCCGCCTATACAATGCAAACTTCGGGAGGCCGGCCATGAATACGATTAGGACGTCTTTGTCTGTCGTTTTTCTTGCGTGTTGCGCAGCCGCGCAGGCTCCCGATCGGGGCCCGTTCAGCCTGCTCGATCTTCCCCGCATCAAGACCTTCTCCGCGCACCGGGTTTCCAGCGGAAACCGTTTCGTGGGAAGCAACGACGACAGCAAGCGCATCATGCCAGGCGAGACGTACGTGATGGCCGACCTCCGCGGACCGGGCGTGGTGAGCCACATCTGGATCACGGTAGCCGACAACGAGTATGCCTGGCCCCGGTTGCTCCGGTTGCGCGTCTATTACGACGGGAAGAAGACGCCGAGCGTGGACGTCCCGCTGGGCGATTTCTTCGGCGTTGGACATGGGTACGAGCGCAATCTGGATTCCATCATCGTCCGCAACAGTTCGTTCGGACGCGCCAGGAACAGTTATTGGCCGATGCCGTTTCGCGTATCGTGCAAAATCACGGTCACGGACGAAGGCAACCGGCCCGTGACGATGTTCTACTATCACGTGGACTGGCAGAAACATGAATCGTTGCCGGTCGACGTCGCCTACTTGCATGCCTATTACCGCCAGGAACATCCCGCCGCCAAGGGGAAGAATTACGAGTTCCTCAGCATCAAGGGAGCAGGGCACTACGTCGGCACCGTCCTCAACGTCATTCAGGCCCAGGTGGGCTGGTTCGGTGAAGGCGACGACCTCTTTTACATAGACGGCTCCGAACATCCGCAGATCCTCGGCACCGGTACCGAAGACTACGTGAATGAAGCCTGGGGTCTGCGCGTCTCCTGCGGGCCTTGGGCTGGCACGCCGGTCGCGGAAGGTGAGCTGGTGGGAGCAAGGCTTACCGGCTACCGCTGGCACATCCCCGATCCGATCCCGTTCACCGGATCGTTGTGGGCCGGCATCGAACATGCCGGTTGGACCTATAACCTGGACGGCTCGCTGCGATCCGGCTTCGAGGAGCGGCCGGACTACTTCTCCAGCGTCGCTTTCTGGTACCAGAAGGACGTGAACGAAGGTCTCCCCGAGCCACCTTTCGGCGAAGCGCGCCTGCCACTGGGCAACGCCGAGCAGATCGCCGTGGAGGACTCGCTCCAAGAAGTGACCACCGTAAAGGGTAAAGCCTCCGTGCAGCGAGAAGTCGACTGGGGCAGAGACCTGCTGTTCTTCGAGGCCCAAGACGTTGGAGCCCGGATCAACATCCCGATCGATGTTCGGGAGGCCGGACGCTACGAGATCGTCGGCCGTATCGCGCAAGCACCCGACTACGGAGATTACATCGCGTTGTTCGATGACAAACCGCCCAATTTCGACAGCCGACAGGCGGCAACGTCAGAGATCCCATTGTCCGGAGCACAAGTGTTTCACAGTTACCTTTCAGAGGTGTTCGTCGCCGTGGACCAACCCCTGGGATGGTTGAACCTGACAAGAGGCCGGCACATTCTCAGCTTTGTTTGCGTCGGGAAGGACAGCCGCTCATCCGGCTATAACTTCGGCATCAATGATGTCGTGCTCGAACGCGTGGTCGAGGGCGCGGTTGCGCTTTCTGACGCTGTGCAACTGCCGGCGGATGTGCCCGCGACCGCCGGTGCGCCCGTATACCGCGGCATCCCGTTGCAAGGCTACCTGCGCCAACTGGGACGCGCATCCGAAGCTGACCGGCCCGAGTTGCTGCGAGCGATCGGCGCTTTTGGTGAGGATGCCGCGCCGGCAGTGGCTGACGTGGCGAAGGCCCTTGGCGATTCCAATCCCCTGGTACGCTCAGCCGCAGCCTGGGCGCTCTCGCAAATGAGCGCAGCGGCGGCGTCCGCCGTCCCGGCCCTGGAACGGTCTTTGGCAGACCCGAACCCTCGTGTGCGCAGCCTGTCGGCGGTGGCACTGCGGGCGATGGGCCCGAAGGCGGTGGAGGCGATTCCGGGCCTGGTGAAGGCGCTCGACGATCAATCGCCGTGCGTGCGGGCATTGGCCGCGGACACGTTAGGCAACATCGGACCAGCTGCGAAACCAGTGGTGCGGACTTTGAGCCGCCACCTGCTCGCTGCCAATGAACAGGTCGTCTTCGTACTGCGCAGCGTCGCTGCTGCACTGGGGAACATCGGACCCGAAGCGGCAAGCGCGCTGCCGGCCCTGGAGCAGGCGTTGAAGATGCACCGCGTGACCTATACCGCGCAGGAAGCGATCCTCAAGATCAAAGGTGAACCAGTGCCAACCTGGTACTGAGTCAAGTTCAATTCGCTGGTCCTTACGGCCCCGATCATTTGGCCCTCCGCGCGGTGCGCAAGCGCTTGAACTGTGGCCATAGGTCGTTGGCACGCCGGGATCACGAAAATTGCCGACCGCCCGAGGGCCTCTGTGGCGTCTGCCGATCAGGGTCGGCTGCTACTCCGAACCGCTACCCGGCTGCCTATAAACGCCTAGGGGCCGGGAAGTAGCCGGGTAAGGCGGCCTGGTCCTGTAAACCCGCGGGTTTCTGGTGAGCACGTTGGATCGAGTCGCGGGGTCAAGCAAGGCAGGGCCTACCAAACTGAATCCAGGTCTCGAG
>JBEKHU010000146.1:0-7122 GCA_050012115.1 Bryobacteraceae bacterium
TTTTCGACGCTGAAACTGCCGGGGCCGACGAACTTCCAACCCGTCATGTCCTTGCCGTTGAAAAGCTGCCTCCACTCGGCGGCGCAGACCAGCGCGGGCGCGAGCAGCGCCAGCAGGAAAACCCGTTTCATCTCAATCGCTCCTCTTCTCGCACCTGCCAATTCCCGGCAGGGCCGCCCGCGTCGGGCGCGCAGACACAGCCACTCCATCACGCCCGCGTTGCAGCAGAGCCAACGCTCTGGCCCATTCTACAGCCGGTTACCGCCCTCGCCGAGCGTCACCTTGACCTCGACGGATCGCCCGTTGCGGACCACGGTCAGCGTGATTCGATCGCCGGGCCGCTTGCGGCTCAGAAAACGCGTCAAGGCGTCGCGGGTCTCAATCCGCTGCCCGTCCATTGCCGTGATCAGGTCGCCGCCGATGCCAACCTCATAAATGCCGCCCATGATAACGGTGCGCCGGGGCCCGCGAAGCCCCGCTTCATCGGCGGCCGAGCCGGGGTCCACTCTCTGGATCAGCAGACCGCCCGTCTCCGGCAGGCCCAACTCGACGGCCAGCTCACCCTGGACGAAGACGGTCTCAACGCCCAGAGTCGCCTGCCCGTAACTCTTTCCTGACTGATAGGCCTCAATCATTTCCTTGGCGCGATTGATGGGCAGGGCGAAACCGATGCCGACGTTGGCCCCGCTGGGCCCGATAATCGCCGTGTTGATCCCGATGACGTTGCCCGAACTGTCCAGCAGCGGCCCGCCCGAATTGCCGGGGTTGATCGCCGCGTCGGTCTGGATCATCTTCTCCAGCGTCTCCCCGTCCTGGCCGTGGATGTCCCGGTTTAGCGAACTGACAATACCCGTCGTCAGCGTCCCGTCGAATCCGAACGGATTGCCGATGGCCAGCACCTTCTGCCCGACCTGGAGCTTGTCGCTGTCGCCCAGCGGCAGCACCTTCAGATCCTCTTTGGGGGTGATCCGGATCAGCGCCATGTCGCTCGTGCGGTCTACGTAAATGCGCTCGGCCTTGTATTTCCGGCCCCCGGCCAGCGTGACCTCCAGAGCCTGCGCGCTCCCGCTGACGACGTGCGCGTTCGTCAGGATGCGCCCCTGCTTGTCGATGATCATGCCCGAGCCGGTTTCCTTCTCGGGGAAGACCTCGAGAAACCAGTTCCGCCGCAACACGGTGGAGACGATATTCACCGTCGCTTCGCGCGCCCGCTTGTAGATCTCGATGTTGTTCAGCTCGTCGCTGCCCAACCCGGCACCCTCCACCGTGGATGGGCCGGTCCACAGCGGCGCCTCGTGGGAGGAGATCAGGTGGGCGCGCGGGCTCCACTTGCTCCAGGTCGTCCAGCCGATGAAGCCTCCGGCCAACAGGATGGCCAGAAGGAAGATTCTCTTGCTCATACGTTCAAACTCCGCAGACTTTCGTACAGACGCTTTACCTGTTCGATGGTGTCATCCGTCGTCCCAGATGTGTCAATCAGGTAATCTGCAAACTTTTTCTTTTCCTCCAGCGGCATCTGCCGGCGCAGGCGCTCCAGCACAAGTTCCCGCGGCGTCCCGTCGCGCGCCATGGCACGCTCGATCTGCTGCGCTTCGCCGCACACGGCCAGCACCAGTTTGTGAAAGCGGCCGTAGCTGCCCGTCTCAATCAGGATGGCAGCCTCGACCACCGCGATCGCGGAAGGGTCGGCGTCTTCCACCTGTTGCAGCCACTGTTCCTCGCGCGCGACCACCGCCGGGTGGACCAGGGAATTCAACAACCGCAGCTTCCCGGCGTCATCGAAAACGATCGCCGCCAGCCGCTTTCTTTCAATGCGGCCATCGGCGTTGAGGATCTCGGGGCCGAAGCGTTCGACAACCGGGGCGTAGGCCTCCGCGCCTCGTTCGAGCACGGCATGGCCCAGTTCGTCTGCCTTCAGCACGCGGCAACCCAGCTCCGCCAGCGCGGCGCTGACGAAACTCTTGCCCGACCCGAGGCCGCCTGTGAGTCCAACCCTCAGCATGCTTTGTTGCTGCTTCGCTTCCGCTCGCCCTGGATCTCCGCTTCGCTGTCGCGCGTTCTTCCCTATTACAGCCCTAGCAGCCTGTTCCCAGCCGCCGCTCGGCCGCCTCTACCGTGTTCTTCATCAGCATGGCGATGGTCAGCAACCCGACGCCACCCGGCACGGGCGTGTAGGCCGATGCCAGCTCGGCCGTGTCGATCGGATCCGCGTCGCCGACCAGCACCTCGCCCCGGCGCTCGAAAGTCGCCAGCCGGGACTCGCTTCCGCGGAAAATCCGTTCCACCTCCTGGCGGTCGGTAATTCGGTTGATGCCTACATCCACCACTACGGCGCCCGGGCGGATATGTTCCCTCGTCAGGTAGGCAGGCTTGCCGATGGCCGCAACTAGTAGATCGGCACTTTGGCACACCGACTTTAGATCCCGCGTGCGGGAATGGCAGATGGTCACGGTCGCGTGCTGGTGCAGCAGCAGCAGCGCCATGGGCTTGCCGACGATGTCGCTGCGCCCCACTACCACCGCGTGCATGCCTTTCACATCGATGCCGTAGCGCCGCAGAATCTCCATCACGCCGGCCGGCGTGCAGGAGCGCGGCGCCGGCGCGTTGGCTACCAATTGCCCGACGTTGAAGGGATGGAACCCGTCCACGTCCTTGGCCGGGTCGACGGCCAACAGGACGGCGCGACTGTCCACCTGCGGCGGCACCGGCATCTGCACCAGGATTCCGTCGATCTCGTCCCGCTTGTTCAGCTCATCGATGTTCGCCAGAATCTCCGCCGTCGTGATGCTCGCCGGCAGGCGGATGGCCTCGCTGCGCATGCCCAGTTCCTGGCAGGTTTTCACCTTGTTGCGCACGTAGATCTCGCTGGCCGGATTCTCACCCGCCAGAATCACAGTCAGCCCGGGCACCCGCCCACGCGCCGCCAGGGCGGCGATGCGCGGCTTCAACTCGTCCAGAATCTGCTGGTTGACGGTCTTGCCCTCGAGTACCTGCGCCATGTTAACTCTATGCTACCAGAGGGGTTATCTTGCTGCGCGGCGGCGACGCGAAAACCAGCGCCGGGACTATATCAGATGCGCGGTTACGCCGCAGAAGTTATAAGATCGGAGCATGTTCACCGCAACCCGCCGCAATTTCCTGAGCCAGGCGACCGCGCTCGCCGCCGCCTCCGTGGCTTCTTCCGCGAGTGCCGCCTCCGCGGGCGCAGCCGCCGCCGACGCCCCGGCCTCGCCCGTCCGCCTGGGCGTCGCCAGCTACTCGCTGCGCAAGTTCGATCGCGCGCGCGTCATCGAATTCATGAAGGTGTTGCGGGCGCCCCTGATCAACCTGAAAGACATGCACTTGCCCTGGACCCCGCCCGAGGAGACCCGGCGCGCCGCGGCCGAGTTCCGCGATGCCGGCCTCACGATCACCGGCGCGGGCGTGATCGGCTTCGACAAGGACGACGACGAGGACATGCGTAAGAAGTTCGAATACGTCAAGACCGCCGGCATCCCGCTGATCATCGGCATGCCCAGCGCGGCTGTCCTGCCGCGGCTCGAGAAGTTCGTCAAGGAATACAACATCAAGGTCGCGATCCACAACCACGGTCCCGAGGACAAGAACTTTCCGTCGCCGTTTGACGTGCTGAAGGCCATCAAGAACCTCGACCCGCGCATCGGCCTGTGCGTCGACTGCGGCCACGCCGTGCGTGCGGGCGCCGACGTGCCCGCCGCGATCAAGGCCGCCGGCCCGCGTGCCCTTGACATGCACATCAAGGACCTGACCGACTTCGGAAGCGACAACAGCGGGTGTCCCGTGGGCGACGGCAAAATGCCGATTCCCGCGATATTCAAGGCGCTGATCGAGATCGGCTTCAAGGGCCAGGTGATGCTGGAGTACGAAATCGACGAGACCAACCCGCTACCAGGCATGGTGAAGAGCTTTGCCTACATGCGCGGCGTGCTCGCCGGCATGGGCTACAAGGGCTAGCCGTCCCTTTCGTGCATCTCCGTCAGGAGGTTCATTATGACCAGCGCCACACGGCGTGATTTCCTCGCGGGCGCCGCCCTGGCCCCCGTGTCGCTGTCGATGCGCGCCGCCGCCGGCGATCCGGTCCGAATCGGCTTGCTCGGAGCGGGTGGGCGTGGCACCGACCATCTCAATGAGCTCGCCACGCTCGCCTCCGTCGCGCAGGTGGTAGCCGTCTGCGACGTCTGGAGCGTGGCCCGCGACAAGGCCGCGGCGGCCGTCCAGAAGATTTCCGGCAAAGCGCCCGCGCTCACCTCGCGTTACCAGGACGTGCTGGCCAACAAGGACGTCGAGGCCGTCATCATCGCCACCCCCGACTTCACCCACGCCCGCATCCTCAAGGAAGCCGTGGAAGCGGGCACGGACGCCTACTGCGAGAAGCCGATGGCCACCGACTTCGCCGAAGCCAAGGCCGCCTACCTGGCCGTGAAGCAGTCCCGTCAGGTGGTGCAGATCGGCACCCAGCGGCGCAGCGACCCGGAGCTGATCGCCGTCGCCAAACTGGTGCGCGCGGGCGTCCTCGGCAAGGTGACGCGCGCCGATATCCAGATGCACTTTCAGCAGCCCCGCTGGCGCCGCGACTATCACCAGTTCGACGCCTCGCAGATCGACTGGGACGCCTTCGCCTTCGGCAGCGACGTCCCCCGCGACCTGCGCCACTGGAGCGAGTGGCAGTTGTACCGCCCAACCTCGAATGGCATCCCGGGGCTGTGGATGAGCCACTTCATCGACCTCGTCCCCTGGTTTCTCGACGATCCCTATCCGCGCCACGTGGTCGCCCTGGGTGGCGTCTTTCTGTGGAACGACGGGCGACAGACCTCGGACGTTTTCCAAGCGCTGCTCGAATACCCCAAGCAGTGCCTGGTCTCGTTCGCCATGTCGCTGACCAACAGCGCCGGCATCCGCAACATGTGGTTCGGCACGAAGGGCACGTTCGACGCCGAGGCCATGACCATCACCGGCGCGGGCAGCAGCATGCCCGACCGTCTGCTCGAACCGGTGAAGATCGAAAAGCTCCCCGTCGATTCGCACCTGGAGAACTTCCTGCGCTGCGTGCGCACCCGCGAGACGCCGCGCGCCGACATCCAGGCCGGCTTCTCCCACGCCGTCGCCGACTGCATGGCGGCTGCAGCTCTGGAAAACGGGCGTCGTGTCGGCTTCGACCCGCAACGGCTCGAAATGCTATGACCCGGCGCGAGTTCATGGTGGCCGGTGCCGCCCTGCCGCCTGTCATGCTGCTCCCCTCAAAACACGCGCCGCCGATCGCCAAGATCGAGGTCTTCCCGGTCGAATACGCCGTTACAGGCTTCTTCAAGTTCCTCACGCGCCCCGTGCGCCCCGCAGTTTTCGTGAAGATCACGCTCGAAAACGGGCTGGCCGGCTGGGGCCAGAGCGTGCCCATCCAGACCTGGAGCTACGAGACGCCCGAGGCCTCGGCGCACACCCTGCGCCACTACCTCGCCCCCGCGCTCATCGGCGCCAATCCCACCGACATCGCCGCCGCCCATGCGGCCATGGACAAGGCCATCGCGCCGTCGTTTTCCACGGGCATGCCCATCACCAAGGCGGGTATCGACCTGGCGCTCTACGACCTTGCCGGCAAGTTCGCCGGCAAGAGCCTGCCCGAGTTGTGGGGGCGCAAACCGCTCAACCGCATTCCCCTCAGTTGGACTGTGAACACGCACACCCTGGCCGAAGCCGAATCGTCTGTCGACGAAGGCCGGCGCCGCGGCTACGGCCACTTCAACATCAAGGTTTCCCCGGACCCGAAGTTCGACGTCGACCTCGCCCGCACGGTGCGCCGACTGGCCCCGCCGCGTTCGTTCCTTTGGGCGGACGCCAATGGCGGCTACGAGACCGAGACCGCGCTCGAGGTCGCGCCCAAGCTGAAGGACGCCGGCGTGGACGTCTTCGAACAGCCCGTCGCCGCCAACCGCCTCAGCGGCTTCGCGGCCGTCAAGCGCCAGGGCGCGCTGCCCATCCTCATGGACGAAGGCGTGGTGTCGCACGTCGAGCTCGAGGAATTCATCCGGCTCAGCCTGCTCGACGGCGTGGCCATGAAGCCCGCGCGCACCGCGGGCCTGTGGGATGCCCGCTGGCAAATCGAAATCCTCGAACGCGAGCGCATGCTGTTCCTCGGCAGCGGGCTCACCGACCCCGACGTGTCCCTGGCGGCGTCGCTGATCCTCTTCGGCGCCTACGGGCTGAAGTATCCGGCCGCATTGAACGGACTCCAGTTCCTGCGCGGGTCTTTTTTAAAGACGCCCTTTGTCCTGGAAGACGGCACGCTGCGCGTGCCGCCAGGCCCCGGCCTGGGCGTCGAGGTCGATGAAAGGAAAGTGAGGGCCGCAAGCCGTGTCTAAGCTGTTATGGATCGCCGCTCTCGCCTGCATCCTGCGTGCCGGCGAGCCCCTGAAGTGGGTTCAATACGACTCCCCTGCCGCCTACGACGAGTTGCGCGAGGGCAGCCAGCCCGTCCTGCGCTACAACTACGCGACCCTGCTTGCGCCCGGCGCGCCCGCCAAACTCGTGCGCTGCTGCTACGTGTACCCCTTGTGGACGCCCGCCGGCGTATCGCTGCTGGACGACTTTCCAAAGGACCACCCGCACCACCGCGGCCTGTTCTGGGCCTGGCCCTATGTCGAAACGGCAGGCAGCGTGGTCGACGGCTGGTCGATCGAGGGGCTCAAGCTGGAGAACACAGGCCACAGCACCGGGTTCAAGAATTTCGGAGAGCTCGCGACCATGAATGTCGACAACGTCTGGGTCGCCGGCGGGAAGCGCATCGCCGCCGTTCATGAGCGCTACGCCATTCACGCCTCCGACAGCCGCGGCCGCAGCATAGAAATCGAGTTGATGCTGACCGCGCTGGACGCCCCCATCACGCTCAAGGGCTCCCACGAAGCCCCCAAGAGTTACGGCGGCCTGAACGTTCGCTTCGCGCCCCGCGAGCAGACCGTGATCCGCACCGAGGCCGGCGTCTCGGACGGCGACCAGGACCTGAATCCCCATTCCTGGGCCGAGCTGGAAGCGCTCTACAACGGCCATAAGGCCGCCCTGCGCATCGACAATGACCCGTCGAACCCCGGCGGCACTCCACAATGGACCTTG
>JBEKHU010000147.1:0-11949 GCA_050012115.1 Bryobacteraceae bacterium
GGGGCAGACCGCCAGGTCTGCGGCCGACGGCCACGTCGGCCTTTCGATTGTTTTCAAGAGCCGGACGTGGACATCCGAGCCGCAGTGGTTTCTGCGATGAATCAACGACTCACCACACTAGCCCCTGCCGCAGCCCCGCCTCGCCCGCGTCTCCACCTCGCCAGCCCGGCTTTGACAACTGTCATTCGAGCCTCTGGAACTCGCGGGCGCTTCGACACCTCCTCCGCGTGGCTTCCGCTACGGAAGACCTCCTCCGTCTCGCGCGCCTGCTATCTCGCCGCCACCGGCTCGGCCGCGGCCAGCCGGGCAACGGCCTTCTTCGACTCCTGCTTCGTCAGGTTCAGGCTCATCCGCGTCATCGCCTCGGCGTCCTTGCGATTCCAGGCAGCGCGCATCAGCCCCGAGTTGGAATGGCCGGGTCCCAGCAGGCAGTGGCCCGCCTCGTGCGCCGCGGCGTAGCCCAGCAGCAGCTCGAACGGCATGCCGAATTCCGCTGCCAGCGCCTTCACCGCCGCCACCGACACGGAAGCAAACTGCCCGCCGTCTGCCGTGACCGGCGTGTGGCCCAGGTGCTCCGTCCGGCCGCCGTTGGAGCTGTGCGGTCCGGCCGGATCGAGCTTCATCACGATCTCGTTGGCCCGCAGCTCGCGGCTGCACATTGTTCCCGGCGTCGCGGCCAGCGCTCCGCGGCAGGCCACCCAGGTGGCCTGGATGCCCGATTCGGCCAGCGCCTGGCCGGCGGCCTCGGTGAAGCGCGCGGTCTCTTTGGCGGAAAGGTTCGAGTAGTCGTAAAGCCCGATGACCAGGGTCTGGGCGGAACAGGATGCAGCGGCCATCCAGAGGATCCAGGGAAGGGTGTTTGGGGTTTTCATGACCCCAACTTGCGGTCCGCGCCCTGGAAGCTCCATGGAGCGGGGCGGAACCCTCGCTGAATCGCTTATTCATCGCTGTCTTCTCTGGTAGCTGATTGAAACAACAGCCGGTTAGCAGATGTGATTCCCCGTTGTAAAAGCCGCCGGGCGGTGTCAGACTGCTACCGATCGCGGCGAAGGAATGGGCATGCCCTCGGATGAAGCGCATTCCCGGAAATTCCGCTTCGGCCCCTGCGAGCTGGACGAGTCCGCGCGCGAGCTGCGCAAGAACGGTCTGAGCATCCACCTGTAAGGCCAACCCTGGGAAGTTCTGCGCGCTCTCGTGGAGCGGCCCGGCGAGGCTCTGTTTCTGTCTGCGCTATGCCGCCGCTCCGGCCGGCGAAACACCGCCCAGACACCGTGATTTCACCGTGTCGCGAAACACGCGGAGATTTTCAATAAGTCCTTTAGATCACCGTAGATACACGGTGAAGCACGGTGCGCGCGAAAAAATGCGAGTGTTAATGTTTCTAACTCCTTTGTTTGCAACAGATCCACCGTGGCGCACGGTGCAGCGTGTTAATGTGGCGTCTTAATGTTCGTAACTTCAATCATTGCAACAGATCCACCGTGGCGCACGGTGCCGCATGTTAATGTGCGTCAAAATGCGCGTAAAATTTCAATAACTCCTTTGATTGCCACAGATCCACCGTAAAGCACCGTGACAATCGCGCAAGTCCTTTAGAACTAAATACTTACACGACTGGCGCGGGCGCATTTGCCGCGCCAGACGGCTAAGTCCTTTAGAAAACCGTAGTTACACGGAAACGCAAAAAGACGGTGTTTCCACGGCAAAAACACGGTGAAACACGGTGTTTTCACGGCAAAACCGTGGTGCGCCGCACGGTGCCCAGCGTCGCAATGGTCCGAATCCGGGACGAAAACTGAGTAGGCCAGGGAATTGGCTACCGCAAACGAATTGGGCTATTATTAGGCTACTGGAGATCCGGACAACGTGTTGACTCTCGACTCCGCCCGACTCGCGGCCGCCACGATCCCGATCGGCACCGGCTGGCTGCTCGGCGCCTGTATGGAGGCCCGCGGCAGGCAGGACTTGTGGATGCGGCAGAAGCCCGAGGTCCTGGCAGCTCTTCGGGAACAGGCGATGATCCAAAGCGCCGAGTCGTCCAACCGGATCGAGGGCGTGACCGTGCCCGCCGACCGGCTGCGCCCGCTCGTTCTGGGCGGCGCCAGGCCGCGCGACCGTTCCGAAGAAGAACTGGCGGGGTATCGCCGGGCGCTGGATTGGATCTTCAGCCGAAAGGGCATTGTCTCGATGACCCCGGAGGTCATCCGGCGGCTGCATGCGCTCGCCCAGGGAGGGCATTCCGCTGACGCCGGCGAGTGGAAACAGCGGGACAACGAGATCGTCGAAGTCCTGCCGAATGGTCAGCGGCGAATCCGTTTCGTGCCCACTCCGGCCCGGGATACGCCCAAGGCCATGGAGGCTCTGTGCCGCGGATACCAACAGATATCCAAGGAAGAACACATTGCGCCACTCTTGATCGTCGCCACTTTCGTTTTCGACCTGCTCTGTGTACATCCGTTCCGCGATGGGAATGGCCGCGTCTCAAGGCTCGCCACCACCTTGTTGCTCAAGGCGCATGGATTCGAGGTCGTCCGTTATGTCAGCCTGGAGCGGCTGGTGGAAGAGAGAAAGGACGAGTACTACGGCGTCCTCCAGGCCTGCTCGGAAGGCTGGCATGACGGCCGGAATGAGATCGTGCCCTGGTGGAACTTCTTTCTCGGTGTGCTGCGCTCCGGATATCGTGAGTTCGAGCGCCACGTCGAATCGGCTCCCCGCCGGCCGGCCAAGAGCGAACTGGTGCGCGGAGTGGTATTGGAACAGGTGGGCCGATTCACCCTGGCGGACCTGGCCCAACAATCACCCGCCGCCAGTCCTCAACTCATTAAGAAAGTGCTCGCCACACTGAAGCGCGAAGGAAAAATCCGGTTGACCGGGAGAGGGCGGGGAGCCTCTTGGGAAGTTACCGCCTGAAACATGCGGTTGGTTGCCCTAGCTTCTGGGGGCCAGCTCTGGCCCTCCGACGCGCCGCTGCACCTGACGCTGTTCATCACCAGCGGCCGCGACCTGCTGCTCTCCGGCACCGTCGACCTCCACCGCGCCTACTATAAAGCCGGCGTCGACGCCCGGCTGATCGTCTACGACGCCCTGCCCCACGCCTTCTGGTACGACCCCACGCTGCCCGAAGCCATCGAGGCCAACCACATGATGGCAGACTTCTTCGTGCAGCAATTGAAAAAGTAGGGAACCCGGAGACCCGGGCAGAAGCCGTTTCCAAAGGAAGTGCTTGGTGCTATGATCTCGGGCGACAGAGAACCCGGGACAGTATCCTCAAATCCCATTCTCGCACGCCGGTTGTACCACTCCCCAAGCCTCAATTCAGCACCCTGCCGCGCGGCGCGAACGCACGCCTTTTGAAGTCGCGGATCGAGCGCGGGAGCGGCGGCAAAACCGAAAGGGTGTTTCGGAATTTCCCGCAAATGATTGATTCCAATAGATAAAGATCGCAACCCCTTGCGTCTTTGGCCCGGTTCGGCAGCATTGGAGCGCCTCCGGCGTCTGGCGCTGAAGACCGGTTCGAAGAGGATCAGAAACCGCCGGCGCGGTCCTGTATCGCGCCCGGATTCCGGCTTCCGGGCACTCGCGCATGAGCCGTTGATCGCGACACCGATTGGTCGAGGGCGGCTCTCGCCGGCCGGTGTGTGTAACCATGGAACCGGACTGAGAGCGGGTGGAGACCGTCTTGCCATCGAAGCCCGACCGCAAGCAAGCGATCCAGGAGTTCAAGCAGCGCAAGGTCGCGCAGGGCATCTACGCCGTGCGCTGCGCGGCCTCGGGCCGCGTCTGGGTCCACGCCTCGCGCAACCTCGCCGCCACCCGCACCGGCCTGTGGTTCGCGCTGCGCAGCGGCGGTCATATCAACCGCGCGTTGCAGGCCGAGTGGAACGCGCAGGGCGAGGAGTCGTTCCAATTCGAGATCCTCGAACAGCTCGAGGACGATCTCTCGCCCATGGCCGCCGGGGACCTGCTCAAGAGCCGGAAGAAGCACTGGCTCGCCGCACTCGCGGCGCAAACCGTCTGAAGCGCTCTGCCGCGAATCTACTTCTCCGCTTCCTCCAGTTGAAACACTCGATAGTTGTTCGGCCCCACGAAAACGTCGAACACCGCGCTGTTGCCGCGCACCTGGGGCGGCTGCTGCGGGGAAATCCGCCGCCGAGACCAAGGGGAGCGGTAGCGCATGGTGGGGCAGGCGGCCACGCCTGCGCCGGACCTCCAGGTCCGGCTTCCGTCTCAGCTCGGACGGAGCCGGCATGGACGCCGGCCGCCGTGTCGCTTCCCACGCCAACACCTGAAGCTACAGGCCGCGCATGATGTCGTAGCCGTGGTCGGGGATGTGCGAGGGCAGGATTTGGCTGGCGTGGCCGTGCTGGGCAAACAAAGCGCGGAAGTGCTCGACCACGTCCTCCGAGCCGCGTTCGTAAAACACCAGCACCGACGGGCCGGCGCCGGACAGCGCCGCAGTGGATTGTCGGTAATGGATTGAAACTAGGAAACAGCCGTTGCGCGCCGGCGCATGCGCCGGGCCACCAGGCGCGTGGCGCGGCGGCTGATCAACGTGGCGACTTCACCCAGGAGTTCGGGCACACCCTGCGGTTCGACGAGCATCTTGGCCTGCGGCGCACTCGCCGCCTCGGCCGCCGTTTCCGCCTCGTTGCGCCAGGCGGTGACCAGCGCGGTGGCCGGCTGGTAGTCCTTGATCCGCGCGTGTGCCAGCACCCTGAGCCCGGCTTCCGGCGACTCCATCGCCAGATCCGTCAGCACCAGGGCATATTCCTTTTCATCCATCAACCCCACCGCCTCGGCTGCCGTGGCGGCCGAGTCAACCCTGTAACCTCCTGCTTCCAGGACAGTTTTCAGCGTAAGCCGCGGGTTACGATCCGCCACCAGCACCCGAGCCATCCTCGGGTTCTTGCGTTTTTTGGTCGTGTGCGCCGCGTTGTGACAAATCATCGTCTTCTGCACAGGCGTTCACTCGAATCGAAGACGCCTTCGGACTTGGGTCCGTTACCAGATAGGTGTAGTCTATCCCAAACATGGGAGATTTGATCCCGAAGATTGAATTATTGCACTTGTAGAGGAGTTTACGCAGCGTCCGGACCGAAAACTCTGGCGAAGAGAGCATCGACATTCTTCAACTGTCGTTCGACGGAAAAGGCCCGCTCAATCTGCTCGCCGCTGAGGTGGGCGCCGACCTCAGGATGTGCCTCGATCGCGGCCCGGAAGTCGCCCTCTTCGTTCCACGCTTTCATGGCTTCGCCCTGCACGATCTTGTAGGCCTGCTCGCGCAGCATCCCGGCCGCGGCCAGGTCCAGCAGCAGTTGGCCGGAGAAGACCAAGCCCTTGGTGAGGTCCAGGTTACGGCGCATCCGGTCGGTGTTGACGCGCATGTTGGCGATCAGCCAATCGGTCTTGGCGAGGAGGTAATCGGTCAGGATGAACGAGTCGGGCAGGATCACCCGCTCCACGGAGGAGTGGGAGATGTCGCGCTCGTGCCACAGGGCGATGTTCTCGAGCGCGGCCTGGACGTTGGCCCGCACCACGCGGGCCAGACCGCAGATCTGCTCGCACACCACCGGGTTGCGCTTGTGCGGCATGGACGAGGAGCCCTTCTGGCCGGCCGCGAACGGCTCCTCCGCCTCGCGCACCTCGGTACGCTGCAGATGCCGGATCTCTAACGCGCACTTCTCGCACAGCGCCGCGGCCAGCGCCAGCGCGGAGACCATAGCCGCATGGCGGTCGCGGGAGATCACCTGGCTGGCGATCGGGGCCACCTTCAGCCCAAGCTTCCCGCAGATCGCCTCTTCCGCTTCGGCGCTGAGGTGGGCCAGCGTACCCACGGCCCCGGACAGCTTGCCGTAGCGCAGGTCCTCGGCCGCGGCCTCGACCCGCCGCCGTGCGCGCTGCGCTTCGTCGTACCACAGGGCCAGCTTGAGCCCGAAGGTGATCGGCTCGGCGTGGACCCCGTGGGTCCGGCCGATGGCCACCGCGTGCTTGAATTCGAGAGCCCGCCGCCGCAGGGTCCCGATCAACGTATCGAGCCCGGCGAGGATCAGGCGCGCCGACTCCAGGATCTGAAGGGCCTGGGCGGTATCTACTACGTCATTTGACGTTAATCCGTAGTGCAGCCAGCGCGACGCCGCGGCACATCCGGCCGCTTTCATCGTTTCAGATACTGCAGTTGTAAAAGCTATAACGTCGTGCCGGACTTCTTTCTCGATTTCGTTGATCCGAGCGACGGTAAACCCGGCGTGTTCCCGCAGCAACCGGGCCGCCTCCACGGGGACCTCGCCTCTTTCGGCCAGCGCCTCGGCGGCCGCGAGTTCGACGGCAAGCCATTGAGAAAACTTGCTTTCTTCGCTCCATAGGCGGCCCATTTCAGGTCTGGTATAGCGTGCAATCATAAAATCCTACAATTGAAATAATTCACTCTGCTGGCGCGGTTCGGCAATCACCAGGCGCACCTTTTTGCCGCACATCTGCAGCGCCTGTTCGGCCACCAGCCGGACGTGCCAGGGCGAGTTGTTGGTCTCACTCAAGTGGCCGAGCACCAGCGTCTCGGTCTGCCGCGGCAAACCCTCGGTCTCGGCGATGTACTCCGAGGCCGCTTCATTCGAAAGGTGGCCTTTGCGGGACAGGATGCGCTGCTTCACGTGCCACGGGTACGGGCCGACCCGCAGCATCTCCGGGCAGTGGTTGGACTCGAGGAGTATGAACTGGCTGTCACGGAGGTGCCACTTCACGCTATCCGGCACGTAGCCGAGATCGGTGACGATGGAGAGCTTCGTCTTGCCGGCGGTCACCGTGTAGCCGACCGGGTCGCTGGCATCGTGGGGGATGGTGAAACTCTGGACGATCAGGTCGCCGAAGGACAGCCCAGCGCCGGCCTGAAAGATGACGACTTCCGGCTCCGAGCCGCCCCAGTCGATGCCTTCGGCCGTGCCGCGGGTGGCGAACACGGGCGCCTTCATCCCCTTGGTGCGTGTCAGCACCGGCAGGCCGGCGATGTGGTCCGTATGCTCGTGGGTGAGGAAGATCCCGTCCAGGCGGCGGGCATCTTCGCCGATGGCTGCCAGGCGGGCGAGAATCTCCTTGCGGTTCAACCCGGCGTCGATCAGGATGCGGGTGGACGGGCTGGCGATGAAGATCGAATTGCCCGCGCTGGAGGAGGCGAGCACGCAGATCCTGACGATGGCGGCCCTCCTGACCCTTTCATGGTAATCCAGACTCGTGCCACGGCCCCAAACATATTCGCAGTGATTGTTTGGGTAGGCGAGACGCCGGCCGGTGTCTCAAACGAACTCGCGGCGCGGGAGCGGCAGGGCATATACTGGCAGGCGAATCGGGGGAAGAACCTTTGACGCTTCACTGTGTCCAGCCGATGGGAATGCGGGCAGGCCTGGCGTTGCTGTGGCCGGCCTTTTTGCTGGCGGCCACGGCAAATCTCGCGGCAGCGCCGCCGGAGGCCGCAAAACCTGTCGAGAAGGTTGTCGTGCGCCCTGTCACCTACACCAGCAATCGCGCCATGGGTTCGATCCGGATCGATGGAAAGCTCGACGAGCCGGATTGGGAGCAGGCGCCGAAGTCCTCGGCCTACGTCGACATCGTGACCGGCAAGCCGGCCTGGTACGACACCCGCGTGTCGATTCTGTGGGACGACAAGTACCTCTACTTCGGCGTCCGGGCCGAGGAGCGCGACGTGCAGGCGACGCTGACCGAGCACGATTCGCCGATTTATAACGACAACGACCTGGAGATTTTCATCGCCGGGAAGGACGCGTACTACGAATTTGAAATCAATGCCCTGAACACGGTTTATGACGTGTTCTGGATCTGGCAGGACATGTACTTCGAGGGCAGTCCGTACAAGGTTCCGGAATGGGATTTACAGGGCCGCAAGATCGCCGTGCTGGACGGCGTCGGAGGCCACGTCCATCCGCGCGGCAAGCGCAACGGCTACATCGACTACGACTATCCGGGGCTGCTGCACGCGGTGCACGTCGACGGCACGCTCAACGACCGCAGGGATATCGACCGCGGCTGGACGGCCGAGATCGCGTTTCCGTGGGAAGGCCTGAAATGGCTGGCCGACGGACGCTCGCTGCCGCCCAAACCAGGCGACGTGTGGCGCATCGATTGCTCGCGCTTTGAGCACTTCGACCGCGACGGCAAGCCGGTGGAGACCTGCGCGGGCTGGACCTGGAACCGCCACGGCTACTACGACTCGCATATTCCGGAGACGTTCACCTACGTGCGTTTCTCCAAGCACAGCGCGCCGCGGTGAAGTCCTCCCCGCGCTTCCGGGCTCATCTATGCTGGTAAGTAAGGCCATGAAGATCCACGTCTACGTCACCCCCAAGAAGACCGTTCTGGACCCGCAGGGGCAGGCCATCTGCCGCGCCCTGAACGGCATGGGCCACAAAGAGATCACGAATGTCCGCCAGGGCAAGTTCTTCGAGGTGGAACTGGCGGACGGCGTATCCGGGGCGGAAGCGCTGCAGCGGATGAAGCAACTGGCGGAGGACGTGCTCGCCAACGAGGTCATCGAAGAGTACCGCGTCGAGATCGCGGACTGAGGAGTTTTTCCGCCTTGCAGCGGGCACCAGATCCGCGCCGGGCCGCGCCGCCACTCTAGCCACTGGGAGAAGCTTATGTGCGGAATCATCGGATACGTGGGGCACCGCAAACCGGTGCCGATTCTTCTCGACGCCCTGCGCCGGCTGGAGTATCGGGGCTACGATTCCGCGGGGCTGGCGGTGGTGGATGAGCAGGGTGTTCTGAGCGTACGCCGGGCCGAAGGGAAGCTGCACAACCTGGAAGAGGCGGTGCGGCTGAATCCGGTGGACGGCTGGTACGGGATCGGCCACACGCGCTGGGCGACGCATGGCCGCCCCACCGAGGAGAACGCGCACCCGCACCGCGACTGCATGGGCGATACCGTGGTAATCCACAACGGCATCGTCGAGAACTACCTGGCGCTTAAGCACGAGCTAAGCCAGGAGGGCCACACGTTCGTCACCGAGACGGACACCGAAGTCATCGCCCACCTGGTGGAGCAACATTTTCACGGCAATCTCGAGGACGCGGTCCGGGCGGCGGTGGAGCACATGCAGGGTGTGTTCGCCCTGGTGGTGATCTCACGGCTCGATCCGGGCAAAGTCGTGGCCGCGCGCAACGGCCCGCCGATCGTAGTGGGGCTGGGCGAGGGCGAGTACTACGTGGCGAGCGACATTCCGGCCATCCTGAGCCACACGCGCGACGTTTTCTTCCTGCAGGACGGCGACGTGGCGATCCTCACCAAAGATGGCGTCCTGCTGACCGACCTGGCGGGCCGGCCGGTGAAGCGGCAGGTTTCGCACATTCTGTGGGACCCCATCATGGCCGAGAAGGGCGGCTACAAGCACTTCATGCTCAAGGAGATCTTTGAGCAGCCGCGGGCCGTGCGCGACACGCTGCTGGGCCGCGTGGGGCAGGAGTCGGGGCGCGTATTCCTGGACGAGATGCAGATCCACGGGCGCGAGTTCGCCGCCTTCCGCGCGGTCCGGATCGTCGCCTGCGGCACAAGCTGGCACGCCGCCCTGGCCGGCAAGTTCATGATCGAGCGGCTGGCGCGCATGCCGGTGGAGGTGGACTACGGCAGCGAGTTCCGCTACCGCGACCCGATCATCGGGCCGGAGACGCTCACGGTGCTGATCTCGCAATCGGGCGAGACGGCGGACACGATCGCGGCGCAGCGCGAGGCCAAGACGAAGGGTTCGCGCACGCTGGCCATCGTCAACGTCATGGGCTCGATGATTTCGCGCGAGGCCGCGGGCACGCTGCTGACGCACGCCGGGCCGGAGATCGGCGTGGCCTCGACCAAAGCCTTCACGGCGCAGCTCACCGCGCTGTTCATCCTGGCCATGGCGCTAGGCCAGGCGCGCGGCGCGCTGACCGCGGCACAGTCCGCCGACCTGGGGCAGGAGCTGATGCTGATTCCGGGCAAGCTCGAGGCCGTGCTGAGCTCGAATACGCCTTACGAAGAGCTGGCCAGGGTGCTGTTCAAGTCCACCGACTTCCTGTACCTGGGCCGCGGCATCCATTACCCGATCGCGCTCGAAGGCGCGTTGAAGATGAAGGAGATCAGCTACATCCACGCCGAGGGCTATCCGGCGGGGGAGATGAAGCACGGGCCTAACGCGCTGATCGACGAGACGCTGCCGACGGTGGTGCTGGCGACGATGGATCCGGCGGACGAGGGCAGCCGGCTGCGCTACGAGAAGACGCTGTCGAACATCCAGGAGGTGAAGGCGCGCGGCGGGAAGGTGGCGGTAGTGGCGACCGAGGGCAGCGAAGAGGCGGACAAGGCCGCCGATTGGATCATCTGGATTCCGCCCACGCGCGAACTGCTGCTGCCGATACTGGAGGTCGTGCCGCTGCAGTTGCTGGCCTATCACCTCGCGGTCCGCCGCGGCTGCGACGTCGATCAGCCGCGCAACCTGGCCAAGAGCGTGACGGTGGAGTAGGGCCGATGCGGCAGGCGCAGCGCGAATTCGTCATTGAGACGCACGGCCAGGGGCTGTACGAGTTCACCGGCGAGGTCGAGCGGTGGGTGCGGCAGGAGGGCATCGCACAGGGGCTGCTGAGCCTGTTCTGCCGCCATAGCTCGGCTTCGCTGCTGATCCAGGAGAATGCCGACCCGGACGTAGTGCACGACCTGGCGGTGTTTTTCTCGCGAGTGGCGCCGGAGGACGCGCGTCTGTACCGGCACAGCGTCGAAGGGCCGGACGACATGCCGGCGCACATCCGCGCCGCCCTGACCCAGACGTCGTTGACGATACCCGTCGCGCAGGGCCGCGCCGCGCTGGGGGCCTGGCAGGGCATCTACCTGTTCGAACACCGCGACCGGCCGCACCGGCGCCACGTGCTGGGTCACGTCCTGGGCGAATAGGGGCCTTGACATCGGGTGTATGCTCAAGCAGGGAAAGAGGTTGCGCGAAATTGGCTTTGTTCCTCACTTTTTGTTCTGCAGGCTGCGCGGCGGGCGTCCCCGACCCCCATCGCCAGGGAAAAATGAGCCCGCGCTGGCTGGGTGCGCTGAATCTTCCATAAGAGGTGTAATATCGAAACCATGAGCATCACACGGAGAGGTTTCCTTGAATCCGCGGCGCTGGCGCCGCTGGCGTGGCAGGCCGTCGCGGCGGAGCCGGATCCGGTCACCGGCATGCCGTTGCGCAAGCTGGGCAAGACCGGCGAGAAGGTGTCGCTGCTGGGCTTCGGGGGCGGCAGCCGCTTCCTGGCATACAAGGACCGCGAGAAGGGGCTGGAGGCGCTGGACACGGCGCTGAAGGCGGGCGTCAACTACGTCGATTCCGCGTCCGGCTATGGCAACGGCCAGAGCGAGAGCTGGATCGGCGAGTACCTGCGCACGCACAAGAAGGACTTCTTTCTCGTCACCAAGATCGATCCCCGCAAGGGCGACGCCGCCAGGCGCGAAATCGAGCGCTCGCTGAAGAACTTCGGGGTTACGCAGATCGATCTGATCCACATCCACGGGCTGGGCAACGAGGACGACCTGGCCGCCATCGAGGCCCCCGACGGGGTGCTGAAAGTGCTGTACCAGATGCGCGACCAGAAGGTGGCGCGCTTCATCGGCGTTACGTGTCACCAGAACCCGCAGGTGTTGAAGACGGCCCTGGAGCGGCATGACTTCGACTCCACGCAGATGGCGCTGAACATCGCGCAGATCGGCAATGCCGCACCCTCGGACAAAGCAGGGCGAGGCATGACCGGCGCTTCAGGCTTCGAGGCCGTGGCCATGCCGGTGGCGCTGAGGAAGGGCATGGGGCTGACGGCGATGAAGCTGTTCGGCCAGGACAAGCTGGTCGGCCAGGCGGCGCCGGAGATGCTGATCCGGTATTCGATGACGCTGCCCATATCGGCGGCCGTGGTGGGCATGCCGAAGCTCGAATTCCT
>JBEKHU010000148.1:0-7097 GCA_050012115.1 Bryobacteraceae bacterium
TTCAGTGGCTCGCCCACCTGCCCGTCGATGGTCAGGTAGGCGTCCTCCTCCCCTGCGATGTTGATGATTTGGATCACACTCGAATCCGAGACGAGCACGGGCCGGTTGGTCAGGGTGTGCGGGCAGATCGGTGTGATGCACAGCGCGCCCACCGAGGGAAAGACGATCGGGCCGCCGGCCGAGAGCGAGTAAGCGGTCGAACCCGTGGGCGTCGCGATGATCAGCCCGTCGGCCTTGTAGCGGCAAACGAAATGAGCGTCGACGTTGCAGACGAGATCGATCATGCGCGCGATCTGGCCCTTGGTAATGACGACATCATTGAGCGCGTCGTAGCGGGCCACCGTTTCGCCCGCGCGTTGCACCTCGCAGGCCAGCATGCGACGGCGCGCGATGCGGTGCTCGTTACGCAATGCCCGCTCGAGTTCCGGGTACAGCTCCTCGACGGTGATCGCGGTGAGGAAGCCCAGCCCGCCGAGATTCACCGCGAGCAGCGGAATGTCCCGCCCGGCGATGACGCGCGCCGCGGCGAGCAGGGTTCCGTCGCCGCCGAGGACGATCACCAGTTGGCAGCCGTCGGCAACCACCGTACGGTCCAACCCTTCCATGCCCGCGTATTCGGCCGCGACTCTATCAAGACGGACCTTGATGTCGCGCGCCGTGAGCCATTGGATCAGGCCCGGCAGCAGCTCGCTGTTCCGCTGAACTTCAGGCTTCGCGATGATACCGACAGTCCCGATGAGTTGCATACAGCAGGAATTCCTTATTGCCTTCGGCGCCCAGCACCGGGCTTTCCATGAGGTCGGTCCTGAACCCGAGCGCGCGGGCCGCGTCTTCCACCTTACGGCAAACCGCCTCGTGCAGCGCCGGCTCACGCACGATACCGCCCCGTCCGACCTGAGTGCGGCCGACCTCAAACTGCGGCTTCACGAGGACGACCATTTCACCGTCGGGCTGAAGCAGCGGAGGGAGCATCGGGAGAATGAGTCTAACAGAGATGAAGCTGACGTCGCAGGTGGCGAAGCTAACCGGCTCACACAGCGCCGAAGGCTCGAGGTAGCGCGCGTTCACGCCTTCGTGGAGCACGACTCGCGGATTGTTGCGCAGCTTCCAATGGAGCTGCCCGGCTCCGACGTCGACGCAGTGGACACGGGCGGCGCCGCGTTGCAGCAGGCAGTCCGTGAAGCCGCCCGTCGATGCGCCGATATCGACGCACACCCGTCCCGTGACGTCGATGCCCCAATGCTCGAGAGCGCCGGCCAGTTTGTAGCCGCCGCGGCTAACCCAGGGCATTCGGGCGAGAATCTCAATGGTGGCTGCAGCGTCCACCGCGGCGCCGGCCTTGTCGACCTTCTGGCCGTTGACGAGTACTTGCCCGGCCAGCAGCAGCGCCTGAGCCTTCTCGCGCGACTCGGCCAGACTTCGTTCGACGAGCAGCAAATCGATGCGCCGGCGGTCGGTCTTCATGCCGTGCGCTCAACGATCAGGTCGGCCAGTTCGCGCAGGCGCTGGGCCGAGTCTCCCAACCCCTCAAGAGCTTCGTGGGCGCGCCGCCGCTCCTGTTCGGCCATGCGGCGGGATTCTTCGAGGCCATAGACGGCGGGGAAAGTGATCTTGTGCTGCGCTGCGTCCTTGCCGGCCGTCTTGCCGAGTTCTTCGGACGATTGGACGACGTCGAGGATGTCGTCGACAATCTGAAAGGCGAGGCCGATGTGCGCGCCATAGCGCGAAAGCGCTTCGAATTGCTCATCGGAAGCGTTGGCGAAAATGGCGCCCATGCGGACGCTCGACTTCAGCAACGCGCCGGTCTTGGCGCGGTGGATGCGCTCTAGCAGCTCGGCCGTCGGCTGTTGATGCTCGCCCTCGATATCGTGCACCTGCCCGGCGATCATGCCGCCGACGGTGCCCGAAGCGCGGGCCAGTTCCTCGACCAGACGCGCGCTGCCGTGACGGGCGGCCACCTCGAATGCGAACGTGAGCAGCGCATCGCCCGCCAGAATCGCCATCGCCTCGCCGAAGACGACGTGGCACGTAGGCCGGCCGCGCCGCAGCTCGTCGTTGTCGAGCGCGGGCAGGTCGTCGTGAATCAGCGAATACGTGTGGATCATCTCCAGCGAACATGCGACGGAAACCGCGCCGGCAACGTCCTGCCCGGCGGCCGCGCGGGCGCTCTCCAGGCACAGCACCGGCCGGATCCGCTTGCCGCCTGCGAAGATGCTGTAGCGCATCGCCTTGTGGATCGTCTCGGGAGGAACCGTCTCCGGTGGCAGGAGCCGGTCGAGTTCGGCGTTGACGAGACGCACACGCTCGGCGACGTATTCATTGATGGTCATCTTTTCCACTGGCGGCTGCAGCGACTTCACGCGCGCTACTCCTCGTCCGTGGCGGCGTCGTCCATCGGTCTGGCGACCACGCTGCCGGCTCGCTTGGCGAGAATCTCGACGCGGTGCTCGGCTTCTTCGAGTTGCTTGCGGCAGCCTTCGCTGAGCGTCATTCCCTCCTCATAGAGCTTGAGCGCCTCTTCGAGCGGCAGCTCACTTTCCTCAAGCTGCTTGACGATCCCTTCGAGGCGATCGAGATTCTGCTCAAACGTGGGAGATTCGGGCATCCCCGAGCCGGAGTGCTGTTTTCGCGCCATCGTTGTCCTATTTTATCCTGCGCCCGGTTCCCACTGGCCGTTGCCGGCGGAAGCCTCTATTGCCCCGAGCCGCCTGCTATGTCCGTTACTGAGCCGCGACCGTCAGGGAGCGGTCTCTTCGATCCGTTCAACGGACTGTCAATCCAGGCCCCTAGCGCACGCCCCCCATGAGGCGCGTCACCGGGCGGGCGATCAGGAACAGTCCAATGCCCGCCACGATGCTGAAACAAGCCACAATCCCAAATAGGGTCGGCACCGGCAGCGCGCCGTAGAACGAGGTGAGGCGCGCTCCCAGGTAGTCGCCGATGGAAATGGAGATGAACCAGACGCCCATCATGAAACTGCCCACACGCGCGGGAGCGAGTTTCGTAATGGCGCTGAGTCCGACCGGGCTGAGGCACAGCTCGCCCACGGTGTGCATCAGGTAAGTCACCACCAGGAACAGCGGCGTGACCTTCGTCCCGTGCGCGCTCAGGAGCGCGCCGAAGACCAGCACAACGTAACCCAGACCGACGAACACGAGTCCCAGGGCGAACTTCGCCGGGCTCGACGGTTGCCGCTTGCCGAGACGGACCCATAGCCACGCCAACAGCGGCGCGAGCGCAACAATGAACAGCGAATTCAACGACTGATACCAGCTTGCCGGGAATTCGAAGTGCAGAATCACGTTGTCGGAACTGCGATCGGCGAACAGGCTCAGCGAGGACCCGGCCTGTTCGTACGCCGACCAGAACAGCGATGCTGCGATGAACAGAACCAGGATGGCCGCGAGGCGCTTGCGCTCCAATGGCGTCCAATCTCCACCTAGCAGCATCCACGCAAACAGGGCCACGACGATCGTGAGCAGCACGACTCCGGCGGAGTTCACCAGCAGGATCGGCGTGAGCGGCAGGAGGCCGGTCAGATGCACGAACGCCATCGCCGCGCCGATCCCGGCGACGCCCGCCAGGGCGCGGCGAAGCAGCCTGCGCAGCGACGCCGCTTCCTCGGGATTGGCAGCCGGCACCGGATGGAGCCCCGCATCGCCCAGGTGTCTTCGCCCGAGCCAGAATTGGATCACGCCGAACGTCATGCCCACGCCGGATAACGCGAATCCGAGGTGCCAGTCGATGCGCTGCCCCGCGTAACCGCAGATCAGCGGAGCGATCGTGGCGCCGAGGTTGATGCCCATGTAGAAGATCGAGAAGCCCGCGTCGCGGCGCGGGTCCTCGGGTCCATAGAGCTGGCCGACGATGGTGCTGATGTTGGGCTTGAGCAGACCCGTCCCGCACACCACGACGCAGAGTCCCGTGTAGAAGACGCGCACGTCCGGCGCGGCCAGCATGAGGTACCCGATGGCGATCAGGATGCCGCCCCACAACACCGCCTTGCGCTGGCCCAGAAACCGGTCGGCGAGCCATCCGCCGGGCAGGCAGACCATGTAGACCGAGGCTGTGTAGAGGCCATAGATCGAGCCCGCGGTCATGACATCCATGCCGAGGCCGCCGCTAGAGGTCGGCGCGACCATGAACAGGATCAGCAGCGCGCGCATCCCGTAGTAGCCGAAGCGCTCCCAGAGCTCCGTGAAAAAGAGGGTGGAAAGACCGACCGGATGGCCGAAAAAGCGGGTGTCCTGTGGCCGCGTCATGAGTAAACCATCGAGTCTACAGGATCGGCGCAGCCGTCGCTCTCCCGCCGCTTTAGCGTGCCAGCCACCCGCCATCAATGACGATGTCGGTGCCGGTAATGAAGGATGCCTCCTCCGAACACAGGAAGCGGGCCAGCGCCCCGATGTCTTCCACCCGCCCCCAGCGCCCGACGGGAATGCTCTGCAGGAACTGCGCGTTCTTCACGGGGTCGTTGAGCAGCGGCGTGTTCATCTCCGTGGCAAATGGGCCGGGGCTGATGCCGACCACCGTGATTCCATCGGCGGCCAGTTCGAGCGCCAGCGCGCGAGTCAGGCCCAGCAGCCCGGCCTTGGAAGACGAGTATGCGACGCGCTCCGGCAGTGAGACGTGGCTCATGATCGAGGTCATGTTGATGATGCGCCCGTAGCCCGTGCCCTGCATGTGCGGCACGAAGCTGCGGCACATCAGGAACGCGCCGGTCAGGTTCGTGTCGAGCACGTGGCGCCATTCCTGATAAGTGAACTCCGAGACCAGCTTGCGCAGGTTGACGCCGGCATTGTTGATGAGGATCTGCGCGGAACCAAACCGCTGACGGACTTGCCGCTCCAGTTCGAGCACCTCCGCCTCGGACGTGACATCGGCGGGATAACATTCCGCCTCCGCGCCCTTCTCACGCGCCGCGCCGGCCACCTCGGCCAGCTTCGCCTCATCCCGCGCCACCAGCGCCAGCCGCACGCCCGCCTCGGCCAGTGCCAGCGCCATCGCCCGTCCGAGGCCGCGGCTGGCGCCCGTGATCACCGCGGTCTTGCCCTTGAGAAAGTCGCTCATATCGATTTGGTCCTGCCTCGAACTCTACCAACCCTGCGGCTCGGTTCGCGCCATCTGTTGTTCGAACGGTCTTCGCTCCGCTAGCTTGAGTGCCACAGGCCCCGAAGAAAGCACGAAGGGCGATCGAGCCGTGCTGGCTGGATCGCCCTTCTTTTCTCAGGATGCGAACCGCGTCGGGTTCGGAACTCTGCCGCTAGTCCATGTCCCTGGACCGCTTTTTCCGGTTCCGTTTGCGCGCCAAAGCAGCTTTTACGCGCTTTCGCTCGCCGGGCTTCATGTAGTGGGAGTGCTTCTTGATCTCCTTGATGATGTCCTCTTGCTGGACTTTCCGCTTGAACCTGCGCAACGCGCTTTCAAGGGTTTCACCGTCCTGGACGACGACTTCCGCCATTTGCACTCACCTCCCTCCGGCGTGGGATAGAACAGACGAACAATTTATATCATACCGCGCCGGAGCCGGTTCTTCAGTGGTCGGCGTGCGCCGGGACGTTCTTGGCCTGCGCCTTCCCCTTGGAATGGAAGAACTGCTGCAGTTGCTCATCGGGCACTGAGAGCGAGAAACTCATGTTCGCGCCGCTCGTGGTCACTTTCATGCTGTCGGCGATCTTGACCAGATCGCTCGATTCGGGCTTGTCGGAATTGAGGCGCACCGCTGAGCGGAAGAAGCGGAGGACGTCCGCGAGCGCTTCGGCGTCCTTGTCGGAGCGCGCGACGGCTTCTCCGCTGATGTCGACGACGGCGCCAAAATGAACGCCGGCCCTGGCTTGTAGCACAGCATCCATCGAGAATCCGCCGGGCAGTAGCCTGTCGGCCCCCGGCCTTCCAACGCCCAGCTCGGCCAGCGGGGCGACGCTCACAAACCAGGCGTGGTTCTTCGCGCTCCATTCATTCACCAGCTTGGCCACCTCCGCCGGCAGGCTCCCCGGCGAGCCGTTCTTGTGGTCGATTGCCTGGCGCACCAGTCCCGCATCGCCCAACACCGCCGTCGACTCGTCGAGGATGGCTACGGCGCCGGCCATGTGTGACGTTTCATTGTCTGAAGGCAGCAGAATCTCCGTGCCGCGATAATTCTCGACCTTGGCCTTCCCTTGTGCCTGGAGAAACCGTAGGATCTTGTCGTGGTCGAAGACGCCGCGAGCCAGGATCAGGGTATGGCTCTTCTGCGCGGTCCCATCGCTCATCAGGATCACTTCATGCAGGTCCTTGCGTGGATCGAAGCCGGTGCCGGCCAGCAACTGCTGGAGGCTGTCATCGTGGACTTTCATCTCATCCAGGATTCTCTGGCCGAGTGGCGAATTCTTCGCGTGGGCCACGTCGAGGCCGGCGATCACGCGTGGTTGGTCCATCGCCAGGCGCAGCAGCGCGGGATCCGCGGCGATAGAAACCGGCAGGAAGGCAACCAAGCAGAATACGAGGGTTTTCCAGTTCATTGAATGAGTCTCCTCACTCCAGGGAACGCAACCGGGCGCGGAATGTTCCTGTAAACTCTTCTAGCCCGGATGTTTCACTTGCGATCGCAGCGATGCGCGATGAGAGGGCTGCAGCTACTAGGCGCGCGACGGGAGCCGCCCGCAGGCGTACTCGACTGTACGTCGAGGACTTCCGACCGAGCGCAACGCAGTAGATGCGGCCCTCTCGCGCGCCGCAGCCGATTGCTGGTGAACCATCCGGGCTAACCCCGCGGCCGGCTCACTCCACCGGCGCCTGCCCGACGATCTCGATGCCGAAGCCCTCCAGGCCAACTACCTTGCGCGGGTGATTCGTGATCAGGCGGATCTTTGTGAGACCCAGATCGGAGAGGATCTGCGCGCCGATGCCGGTCTCATGCTGCAGCAGCCGCTGCCCGGCGGGGGAAGCGTAGTGCATATGTTCACGGCTGTGGGAGACGAGATGCGGCAGGCCGCCTTCCGCCTCTGGATCTCCCTGGCGCATTCCGGATCCGCTCTGGTGTAGATACACCAGCACTCCAGCCCCTTCCTTCACGATGCGCTCCATCGCACTTTGAAGAATCGCGCGGCAATCGCATT
>JBEKHU010000149.1:0-7087 GCA_050012115.1 Bryobacteraceae bacterium
CGTAGTCTTCTCAATCCTCGGTTTCTCAACGCTCGTCGTCTCGTCCATAGCCTCCCTACCTCCCGAAAATCGCAATGGGTTGCGACTTTCATGCATTAGAATCAATCACTTGCAGGAATTTCAGAAATACCCTTTCGGTTCTGCCTCCCTGCGCCCGTTGCCGGACGCCCCCTGCTGAGATCACTCTAAAGGCGCGGTCAAGCATTCTCCGGGCGCGATCTCGGCAAGTGCTTGAGCCGCTTGATCGGAAATACTTCTAGCGCGCGTGACCGCTCCGCCCCGCCGGCCGCAGCCACGCGGCGGGTCGACGCGAGCTAGGGCTTGCGCCCGCGGATCTGGCCCATCACGGACTGCACCAGTTCCTTGGCCTGCTCGATGCCGCGGGCAATTACCTGGATATCCAGGGCCGGCTGGCCCGGCTGGCGGGCGCTGTGGCAGTAGACGCCGTGCTGCATCACCAGCACCATCGCGTCGGTCAGCAGATCGAGCGTCACGGCCAGCCGCCCGGCCTCGGCGCCCAGCTCGAATTCGGCGCGCTCGAGTTCCTCTTTGCGGTCCGCGAACACCGCTGGGGTAGGCATGCGAGAACCTCAGCATAGCGGTCCGTTCTGATACCGGCACGCCAAGGCCGTTATGATGAAAAGTACGATGCGGTTCTTGATGTCCCTACTACTCCTTACCTTAAGTGCACAGGCGCAGGAGGCCACCACGTTTCACGCGCAGCGTCTCAAACACGATCAGGCGTTGAATACGAATCCGAAATCGGGGCTGTGGCGCGAGGCCCCGGCGGTGTTCTTCGAACGCAGTCCGCGCAACGGGGTCGTGCCCGGGCACCGCACCGAGGTCCAGGCCCGCTGGACGCCGGGGGCACTCTATTTCCTGTTCACCTGCCCCTATGAGTCCCTGTATCTCAAGCCCTCGCCGGACGCGGTTGGGGAAACCAACAAGTTGTGGGACTACGACGTGGCCGAGATCTTCATCGGCGCCGACTTCGGCCAGATCTGGCGCTACCGCGAGTTCGAGGTCTCGCCGCAGAACGAGTGGATCGATCTCGACATCGACAGCCGGCATCTCGACGCCGACCAGCAATTGCTGTGGAACTCGAACTTTACCCACGCCGTGCGTATCGACGCGGCGAACAAGATCTGGTATGCGGCCATGCGCATCCCCATGAAATCAATTACCGACAAGCCAGCCGTGAAAGGGTCGGAGTTCCGGCTGAACTTTTTCCGCATGCAGGGCCCGCCGCCGGACCGCAAGGCGCTGTGCTGGCGGCCCTCGGGCAAGGAAACGTTCCATGTGCCGGAAGCCTTCGGGTGGCTGCAGTTAGGGGAGTAAGCGGCGTGGGGGCGAGAGGCAATCTGCGGATCTCCCAGGTCGGGTTGCGTGGCGTCGTGGGGCCCGGCCTGACCGCGGCGCAGGTGCTGGATTTCGCGGCCGCGTTCGGAACGCTTCTGGATGCGCCGGGCAAGGTCGTCATCGGGCGGGACCCGCGCTCGAGCGGCGTCATGATCCGCGAAGGCGTGGTGGCCGGCCTGCTCGCCACGGGCCACGATGTGATCGATCTGGGCGTGGTTTCGACGCCCGTCATCCAGCACTCCATCGGCCGGCTCGACGCCGCGGGCGGCATCTCGATCGGCGCCAGCCACAACGCCGCGGAGTGGAACGCGCTGAAGTTTTTCGGCGCGCGCGGCACGTACCTGTCCACGGGCGAAGCGGGCGAGCTGCTGGACATTTATCACCTCAAGAAATTCGCGTTCACGCCGTACCAGTCGATCGGCCGTCTGCAGCAGGACAGCGCCGCGATCGACCAGTACCTGGATGACCTGGCGCGCGTCTTTCCGCCCGACCGGTTGAAGAAATTCCGCGTGCTGGTGGACTGCTGCAACGGATTGTCGGCGCTGCTGCTGCGCCGCCTGAGGGAGCGTTTCGGGCTGGACCTGGTGCTGATCAACGAACGGATCGAAGGCAAGGCCTTCGCCCACGAGCCGGCCACGAACCGCAAGATGGTGGAGCTGCAACTGGCGCCGCTGATGAAGCACGTCGGCGCCGACGCAGGGTTCCTGTTCGATATCGACTCGGACCGCGTCGCGCTGGCCACCGAGACCGGAGAGGCGGTCAGCGAGGAGATGGTGCTGGTGGTTCTGGCGGACGATTTTCTGGAGCGCGGCCCGGGCAAGATCGTGATCAGCAACGTCTCCACAACGGGCCTGCTCGAGGAAGTGGCGGCGCGGCATCACGGCCATGTCGAGCGCGTGGCCGTGGGGCGCCAGGCGACCATCGACGCGCTGCAGTCGTTCCGGCCGGAGCAGATCGCCATCGCCGGGGAGGGCACCGGCGCGGTGATGATGCCGCAGTTCCGCTTCGTCTACGACGGCATCGCCGCGATGCTGGCGATCCTGCAACGGATGGATCGCAAGAACATGACGCTGTCGCAGATGCTGGCCAGCTACCCGCGCTACTCGATTCTGAAAGGCGAGGTGCCGCTGGAGACGCACAAGATTCCCGAGATGCTGTTCGCGCTGGAGCAGTTCCATCCGGACGCGCAGAAGAACATCACCGACGGGCTGCGCCTGGACTGGCCCGGACGCTGGGTACACGTCCGCGTGAGCCAGACCGAGCCGATCGTGCGCGTGATCTGCGAGCAGCGGGGCGCCCCGCCGCGGGAGCTGTACGAGGAGACGATGGAGATCGTCAGGAGCTACTGCGCATGAGCCGCGCCCACCAGCTCAAAATCGGGGTCTCCGGCATCCGCGGCGTGGTGGGCGAATTTCTCACGCCGAACCTGGCCTGCGCCTTTGCCGAGGCGTTCGGAACCTACGTGGGACAGGGCCGGGTGGTGCTGGGCCGCGACACGCGCTCCAGCGGCGAGATGCTCGAGCACGCCGTCACGTGCGGGCTGCTGGCGGCCGGCTGCGAGGTGGTGAAGGTGGGCGTGGCGCCCACGCCGACGATCCAGGTGTACGTGGCGGAGACCCGCGCGCGGGGCGGGATCGCCATCACCGCGTCGCACAATCCGCCCGAGTACAACGCGCTGAAGCTGTTCAACCGCGAGGGGCTGTTTTTCAACCAGTACGAGCGCACGGAGCTGATCGACCTGTATCACCAGAGCGAATTCCGCCGCGCCACCAACGACGAGATCCGCCACGTGGTGCTGGACTACGACTCGGCGCCGGAGCGGCACCTGGCGAGGGTGCTGAAGCATGTGGAGCTGGAGCGGATCCGGAAGCGGCGATTCCGGGTGGCGCTGGATGGCGTGAACGGGGCCGGCTCGCGCATGAGCGTCTACTTCCTGCGCGACGTCCTGGGCTGCGACCTGCACGCCATCTCGGTGGATCCGACGCAGCCGTTCCCGCGCGAGGCCGAGCCCAGACCCGAGGTTCTGGACGATCTGCGCGCGCTGGTGAACCGCTGCCACGCCGACATCGCCTTCGCGCAGGATCCGGACGGCGACCGCCTGGCGGTGGGCGACGAGCGGGGCTTTATCCTGGATAACGACGAAGTGCTGGCGCTGGCGGTGGATTGCGCGCTGCACCGGCGCAAGGGCCCGGTGGTGGTGAATCTGACCACGTCGGCGGTGATCGACGACGTCGCCCGGCGCTACGAATGCCCGGTCTACCGCTCGCCGGTGGGCGAAGCGAACGTCGTCCAGCGCATGCAGGCGGTCGACGCGGTGATCGGCGGCGAGGGCACCAACGGCGGCATCATCTTCCCGGCGGTGCACTACTGCCGCGACTCCTACATGGGGATGGCGTTCCTACTGGACCGGATGGCCGAGACCGGCTCCACGATGAGCGCACTGGCGGCGACGCTGCCGACCTATTACCGGCGCATCGAGAAGTTCACCTATGAGCACGGCCGCCTGGGGCCGATCATGCAGGAACTGGAGACGATGTTCGCGGGCAGCCAGGTGGACCGCAGCGACGGGTTGAAGCTGACGAGCGCCGACGGCTGGCTGCACGTGCGGGCCTCGAACACCGAGCCGGTGCTGCGGCTGGCCGCGGAGGCGCGCACGGCGCATCGGCTGGAGGAGATCTACGGAAAGGCGGCGCGGGTGGTCGGCCGGCACTGAGCGGCGCCGGCGCGCCGGGAGGATGGCTCAGCGAGGCGCGGGCGGAGCGCTCTGCAGGTAGATGGTCTGCTCGTTGGGCTTCTGGACGTTGCAGCGCTCGCGGATCTGTTTATCGCGGAAGTCCTGGTCCGTTTCGAGCCTGTGGACACGTTCCTTGCGGCGCTCGATTTCTTCGCGCAGCTTCTGGTTTTCTCCTTCGATCCCACGAATCTGGTCGCGTTTCTGGAGCGCCGCCGGGATTCCGGCCGGACTTTTCAGATAAGCGGTCACGCCGACGGCGACGAGACAAAAGAGAGTAATGAACGCCAGGCGCCGAAACAATCCTCGCATGATGTGTAGTGAGTCTCTTTCTAGTTTATAATCGGTTTCGCGCGCCGAGTCCACAAAAACCGTTCCGGTGCGTGCATTTAGACGATGACGGACAAAATCGCAGTCCTGACCACCTGCGGCTCGGAGAAGGAGGCGCGGAGGATCGCCCGCGGCCTGGTGGACGCCCGGCTGGCAGCGTGCGTGGCGGCGACGCCGGGCACGGTGAGCGTCTACCGCTGGAAGGGCGCCCTGGAGGAGAGCGCGGAGTGGTCGCTGGTGATCAAGACCCGGCGGGACCTGTTCCGCGCCGTGTGTGCCGAAATCCGCCGCCTGCACAGTTACGAAACGCCCGAGATCGTGGCCCTGCAGATCGTCGACGGCTCGCCGGAATACCTGCAATGGATGGACGACGAACTGCGCCCCGCCGCGGACGAGTAAGCGCGGCGGTTGCCCGGCGAGGGCGCGCTGTGGTGGCATAAAGGTCCATGCCCACGGTCCCACTGCCGGCGGCGGCTGAAAAGCCGACACACGCCCGCTACTACGTGATGGTGTTCGCCGTCACGCTGGCCGTGCTGTCGTACATCGACCGGGTGTCGATCTCCAAGGCCGCGCCGTTCATCTCGCACGACCTGGGATTGAGCAAATCGCAGATGGGGGCGGTGTTCGGGGCGTTCGCGCTGGCCTACGCGCTGGCCGAAATCCCCAGCGGCTGGATGGGCGACAAGCTGGGCGCGCGCAGCGTGCTGATGCGCATCGTGCTGTGGTGGTCGTGCTTCACGGCGTCGGTGGCTCTGATGTGGAGTTTCACCTCGCTGTGGATCAATCAGTTTCTGTTCGGGGCGGGGGAGGCGGGCTGTTTTCCCAACCTGACGAAGGCCTTCACCACGTGGCTGCAGCCGCATGAGAAAGTCCGGGCGCAGGGCATCATGTGGATGTCGGCGCGCTGGGGCGGGGCCTTCACGCCGCTGCTGTGCAGCTTCATATTCGCCTACCTGCCGTGGCGCGCGGCGTTCCTGATCTTCTGTCTGCTCGGTTTCCTGTGGGCGTTCGTGTTCTTCCGCTGGTTCCGTAACAATCCCAAGGACCATCCGGGCGTTAACCAGGCGGAATGGAAGCTGCTGGAATCGAACCAGCACATGGCGGGCAGCCACGGCGACGTGCCGTGGGGCCGGATGGTGCGCTCGCGGACGGTGTGGCTGCTGTGGGTGCAGTACTTCCTGTTGACCTACCCGTGGTATCTGTACATCACCTGGCTGACCACGTACCTGCTGGAGTACCGCAAACTGGATGAGCGCGCGGCGGCGGTGTATGCCATCTTCCCGCTGCTGTTCGGGGGCATCGGCTGCGTGGTGTCGGGCTTCGCGCTGCCGCTGGTGGCGCGGCGGCTGGGCAGCATGGACCGGGCGCGGCGCACGGTGGGCTGTGTGGGCTTCCTGGGGGCGGCGGTGCTGGTCTTCGCGCATATTCAGATTCACGGCGTCCTGCCGGCGATGCTGGCCCTGGGCCTGTCGAGCTTCTGCAGCGACATCGTGATGCCGTGCGCGTGGGGAACGTGCATGGACGTCGGCGGAAAGTACGCCGGAACGCTGTCGGGCTCGATGAACATGATGGGCAACTTTGCCGGGTTCTTCTCGCCGTTCTTCGGCGGCGTCATTCTGCAGCACTCGGGCCAGTGGAGTTTCCGGGTGTTCGGGGTGAGCGTGCTGCCGGAGTGGATGGTGAAGTTCCTGCACGAGACCAATGGCTGGAATCTGTACCTCTACACGTTCGTCATTTCCTACATCCTGGCGGCGATCTGCTGGCCGCTGCTGGACTCGCGGCGCACGCTGGAGGCGGCGGAATAGCGGGCTTCGCTGTGCGCCGGCACGGGATGATAAGGTCAGATCATTCCAGAGGAATTGCCGGATCGTCGCCCAGGAGTCTCATGCGTCTCACTCTTGCTGTCCTGTTGTTTGCCGGCATCGCCGCGGCGGCGGACCCGCCGGCCATCACGGTGGATTGGAGCCGGACCGTCGCCAAGTCGCGCACCGAGCTGAGCATTCAGGTCTGCCCGGAGCCGCCGCTGCGGCGGGGCTACCCGATCCACGACCAGTTGTGGAAGGCGTTGCGAGAGATGAAGTCGAACGGCGCCAGGATCCAGTTCTGGCACCCGTACCCGCGGCTGGGCGTCGCCGAGCTCGAGCCGCCGCGAGACGGCGCGACTGCGTGGGATTTCTCGCTCATCGACCCGATCGTGCTGGACTTCGTGGCCGCATCAGAAGGCCGTCCGGTGATGTTCAATTTCTCCACTCTGCCGCAGTGGATGTTCCGCACGCCGCAGCCGGTACCTTACCCGAAAGACCCGGACGAGATCACCTGGAAGTACACGCAGGCGAGTGAACTGCGCGATCCGTCGCTCAAGGAGATCGTGGATTACTACCACCGCCTCGCCAGTTGGTACATCAAGGGCGGATTCAGCGACGAGGCCGGCAAATGGCATGAATCAGGCCACCATCTGAAGGTTGCCTGGTGGGAAGTGCTGAACGAAATCGAGCAGGAACACGAAATCAGCCCGGCGCAGTACAACGCAATTTACGATGCGGTGGTCGAAGACCTGCGGAAGCTCGATCCCGAGATGAAGTTCAGCGGCCTGGCGCTGGCCGGACCAGGCTCGGGCGCGGAGTACATTCACACCTTCCTCGACCCGAAGAAACACAAGCCGGGCAT
>JBEKHU010000150.1:0-7071 GCA_050012115.1 Bryobacteraceae bacterium
GGGCCGTGCGCATGCCCGCACGTCCAACGGCAGCATCCGGCTCTACGACCTTACCGGCGACGTGGAGGCGACGACCTCCAATAGCGGCATCGAGGCGGAGAAGCTCACCGGGCAGGCGATTCTGCGCACGTCGAACGGCCGGATCCGGGGCGACAACTTCCATGGAGGCCTGGAGGCCTGGACGACCAACTCCTCCATCGACGTGACGGTCTCCGAAGCGGACCCAGCCCGCCCCCTCATCCTCAACACCTCCAATGGCGGCATCACGCTGAACCTGTTGACCTGGAAAGGGAATGAGATCCGCGCCACGACCTCCAACGCCAGCGTCAACCTTCTTCTCCCGCCGGCTATCGACGCCCGGGTCCGGGCCTCTACCTCCAACGGCAGCATCCACACCGACTACGAGGTGACCAGTTCGCACTTCAGCAAGACTTTGCTCGAGGGCCGCATCGGCCAGGGAGGCGCTCCGATCAGCGCACAAACCTCCAACGGGAATGTGCGCATCGCCAAACGCTGAAACCCGGGCCGGCCTACCTTCCGACAAAGCCTGTGCTCGCGGCGTGGCTGGAGCATCAATTCAAGGTCTCCACGTCGGCACTGTGGCAAAACTCCCCGTAGTCTGCCAGAATAGGCGAGATCTATGGTTTCGCCGCAGGATGAGATCCGCGTTTCGCGCGTCGTATTCGAATACGCGGCAAGAATCGGGCAGGAACAGGACCTGGACCATCTTCTCGTGCTGGTCGCCGACATGGCGCGCGACCTGCTGGCCGCCGACCGCTGCAGTATCTGGATGGCGGATCCGACCACCGGCGAGCTCTGGACCCGGGTCGCCCATGGCGTGGAACCCATCCGCGTCCCGGCCGGGCACGGCCTCGTCGGGGCCTGTGTTCAGAGCAACGAAATTATACTCGTCAACGATGCCCTGAACGATCCGCGTCTGTTCCGCAGCGTCGGTCAGAAAACCGGTTACGAGACGCGCAGCGTCCTGTGCATGCCGCTTCACGGCGCATCGGACCGCGTGATCGGCGCGTTCCAGGCGCTCAACAAGGAGGGCGGCTTCTCACCGGAAGACGTCAAGCTTCTGCACCTCGCGGCCTCTTACTCGGCTAGCGCCATTGAGACTCAAACCCTCCGCAAGGAAGCCGCGCAGGCGCAAATCATGCTGCGCGAGCTCGAGATCGCCCGCGACGTTCAGATGCGGCTCTTCCCGCGCACTCTGCCCGCTGTGCCGGGCGTCGAATACGAGTGCTGCTGCTTCCCCGCCAAGTTTGTCGGCGGCGACTATTACGACGTCATTCCCATGCCCGGCGGGCGCACCTGCATCACACTCGGCGATGTCTCGGGCAAAGGAATCCCCGCGGCCGTCCTGATGGCCAGTATTCAGGCCTCGATCCGGGTGAACATGACCCGCGGCGCGGATTCCCTGGTGGACGCCATCCGGGTGTTGAACCAGACCGTCTATTCGACCACCGCTGCCGAGCGCTACACCGTGCTCTTCACCGCCTTTCTCGAGCCGGGCGCCCGCCGCATGACCTATTTGAACGGCGGCCAGGCGGCGCCCATGCTGCTCCGGGCTTCCGGTGAAATGGAACGCCTCGACGTGGGCGGCCCGCCTATCGGACTCATTCCGGCCGCGCCTTACCGCGAGGCGACGATCGACTTGCATCCTGGCGACCTGCTGGTCGTTTTTTCGGACGGCGTCAGCGAGGTCAACAATCCGGCGGGCGACATCTGGAACGAGGAGGAGCTCGAACACGTGGTCCGCTCCTGCGCCGGGCTGTCGGCGCGCGAATCTCGCGACCGGATCCTGGACGCGGCACAGCGCTTCGGCGACGGCGCCGACCCCGCCGACGACCTGACCCTCGCGGTTTTCCGCTGCATCTGATGCCCATGCCCGAACGGCCCCTACCCTGCATGACCCTCAGGTTCCGCGGTGTGCGCGGCTCGCTGCCGACGCCGGCTCCCGCGAATCATCGCTACGGCGGCAATACGACATGCCTCGAAGTTGGTGTCGCCGGCGACCGGATTCTGGTCATCGACGCTGGCACGGGCATTCGCAGTCTCGGCCTCGAGATCGGCGCCTCCGAAGCTCTTTCGCTGTCGCTGCTGCTGACCCATTTCCACTGGGATCACATCCAGGGCATACCCTTCTTTACACCGCTCTACAGCGCGCGCAACCACCTCGACATCTACTCGCCCCGCCCGGTAGCCGAGGCGCTGGAGATCCTCGAAGGGCAGATGTCCGCGCCGCTGTTTCCCGTCCCATTCGAGTGCCTTGCCGCTGTCCGCCACTTCCACCAGGTGCTGGAGCCGTTTCAGGTGGGGCCCATCCGCGTCACGCCTTTTCCGCTCAACCACCCGCAGGGCGCTTCGGGCTACCGGCTCGATTGCGCGGGTCACGCTATCGTGCACGCCTGCGATCACGAACCGGGCGTCAACGCGGTCGATGAACAGATTGTGCGCCTAGCCGAGGGCGCCGACGTCCTCATCTGCGACGCCCAATATACGCCGGCCGAGTACGAGCACCGGCGCGGATGGGGCCACGGCACCTGGCTTGATTCGGTGAAAATGGCAAGACGCGCTGGCGTCAGAGAGCTGGTCCTCACGCACCACGATCCCGACCATGACGACGATTTCCTCGATGGCGTGCTGGCCTGTGCCCGCCAGGAGTTCGCGCCTGCCATCGCCGCCTCCGAGGGGCTCGTCCTGTCGTTTCCCTGATTCCCGGTTCACGGTGCCGCCGCCACGTTTCGGAGCCGCAACCCTGACGGAGCCGCGACCGGAGGGAGCGGTTGTGTGCATGTGCCGGGCCTCCACCTCCCGCTCCCGCCCGACGCTTACCCCGATTCGGCGTTGCCCCTGTCCACAGTCTCCGAAGATGGCTGGTTGCCCCATCCTTCCCCCTTGTCCGGCGAATCTCCGTGAGTTTTTAATAAGTCCTTTAGATCACCGTAGATACACGGTGGCGCACGGTGAAAATGCAAAAACGAGCGTGTTAATGTTTTTAACTCCTTTGTTTGCCACACATCCACCGTGACGCACGGTGCCGCATGTTAATCTGCGCATTTAATTCGCGTAACTCCTGTCATTGCAACAGATCCACCGTGACGCACGGTGACGCATGTTAATGTGCGGCAAAATGCACGGTGAATTTCGCGTAAGTCCTGTGATTGCCACACATCCACCGTGAAGCACCGTGCCCGCAAGAAACGGTGTTTTTACGGTCCAAACACGGTGGATTCACGGTAAAACACGGTGTTTCCAGCGTGGAAAGCTCTTATTTCTTCCGCAGCGTCATCGGCATGCTGTTTGTGTCGTGGATCATCTGCCCTGCGATTTCCGTGCCTTCCTTGTTCAAGGTTCCCTCGAAGCTGGCGTGGCCGATCTTGATCCCAAACTCTACTTTTTGGCCCGCCTGCTTCACGTTGTTGAGCGGTAAACGGGGGTCGTCGCCGATTGTCGCCGCCACGGTCCCGTCCGGCTGGTTCTTGAAATGAAACACCAACTGGTGCGCGCCGTTTGGCGGTCCGATCGAAGCTTCCCAATCTCCTTCCAATTGCTGCGACACCGCCGGGGAAGCCGGAACCAGTTCTACCTTCGCTTCTCCCGTGCGCTTGAACTCGATGGGCCGGGAATTCGGCCCGTTAGTGACCGTCCCCTTCAGCTTCCCGTCAGGAACGAGGGCCAGGTCGAATTTTGCCATCATCAGTTCGACACCGATGAACTTCAACGAATTGCCATCTACGACCACGCCCACCACCACTAACCCCGTCATGTTTTCGGAGGGGATACCCATGCTCGCGATCCACTCGGACTTCGCGTTTTTGGCCAGATCGAGAGTCACCCCGATCTCGCGGTTATTGTCTGCTGTAAGGACGCCCTCCCAGTGACCAGCGGGCCCCGTCTGCGCGCACGCAAGCGCAGCAAAGAGCAGAGCCGCGCCGGCACTGCGAAGGGAATGAGTGAACAGAATGCCTCTCGGCAGAATTGTCATTTGAGACTCCTTTTATCCTTTTTCAACCGGCCACCCAGCCATGACCCTGGGCGGGTTCATGCCCAGGGAAATACAACACCCGCGAAACCGTTGCGGGATCTTGTGCGGAATGCACAGTGACGGCCCTGTGGGTCCGCCAATGATCCCGGTCGGATCACGCCGTATCCGGGAAACGACTCTCCGGCGCGTGTCCGAGAAGCGCGTTTATGGTCCACAACCACCGCTTGCACGCCGGCAATCTCCGGGTTGCCGGCCTTCGTACAGGTCACTTGTCAAGAAAATGCGCGCCATTGCTAACGCGCGCTTCGAAGGAGCGCGATACCGGGAAGTTGACCTGGGGACGATGAGCTGACCAGCCCTCATCCCCGGCCGCCCATCGAGCGGCCACTACGTCCTGCGGTGCAGTTCCGTCCTCTTCAGCCAGTTCACCAGGAACAGCGCGGCGATGACGAAGACGGGCCCGGCGATAGTGAGCGCCGCGCTCTGCCTGCCTTGCGGCGACAGATGCCTGGGCATATTGAAGAGGAACACCAGTGCCGCGCCCGCAAAACCGGCCGCGCCGATCCATTCCCAGCGCCAGGCCAGCGCCAGAATCAGCAACACGACGAACACGGGGATCAAGTGCATGAATAGGGCTAACAAGGTCCGCCAGAAACCCAGTCCCTCCCCAAAGACGTCCATCGCAAACAGACTCAGGAACAGGGCGAACGCGATGCACAAGCCGCGCGGCGCCCAATACAGAACCTTCTTTGAAACCTCGGTCATTCAAGCACCTTCCTTTCGGCTGCCAGAATGACTCACAAGCGCCGCGAATGTGCCTTCGCATTGGTTTCGGACTGCGCGAAAGGCCTTTCGCGTCTGAGGAATCAGTGGCTTAGGCGCTGAGTGATCTGCGCCGCCGCGGTTCGCGCCACGCCGGACTCGGCGCTTTCCAGATCGGCAGCCGGAATCTCGTAGTCTTCCGCCCAGATCAGCCGTCCAGAGTGGACGTCGCTGAGGCGTATCGCGATCCGCACCAGGGTCCCGGATTGCCGCGCGGTCCCCTCGACGATAACGTGCAAGCCCAACATGCGCGCCATCAGAGCGGTCGGAATGCCCCGGCGCTCGTAGCGCTGCACGGTGCTCGGCGAGATCAACTGGACCGAGTCGTGCTTCGCGAGTTCGGCGGCCAGAGTCTCCGTGAACGCCCGCGAGAACCCTGTCCGCTCCAGTTCGGGACCGATGATCTCGATTGTCGCCACCGCCAGAAAGGCCCGCTGCCCCTGGGCGGGAACGAATCGTGAAGGCTGGTAGAACTGCCAGTACACGAAAGCCGCAAGCAGGAGCGCCCCCACGCCAGCCACCAGCGGCAGAATCGGTCTCCGCTTCACTGCCGGCGGCTGTCCCGTAGCCTCGACCTCACCCGCCGTAAACCGGTACCCCCGCCGGGGGACGGTCTCGATGTAGGTCTCCGCGTCTTCCCCCAGCGCCTTGCGCAGCAGCGAGATATTCCGCGCCAGGCCGATCTCTTCCACTACGCAGTCCGGCCACACCAACTTCATTAACTCGGCCTTCTCGACCACTTGTCCGCGCCGCTCCAGCAGCACCGCGAGCGTGTCGATCGCCTTGGGCATCAAGAGCACGGGCTCGCCGTCGCGAGACAAGAATCGCTCGGCGGGGTCAAATCGGAACGGCCCGAAACGATAGACGCGAGCCTGGGGCTGCGCTGACATGGCGTTAGGCTTCCACCAATCTTACACTCGGTGCCAACCACGCCGCTCCACCAATTCCCGTCCCAAACGCCGGACCTTTCCGTCGTCGCGGCACGGTCGCACCCGCCGTGTCCCATCCGCTGTGCCATCTGTCCCGTGGTTCCAAGTGGCCTGCTGGAGAGTGGATGGCGCCCCAACAGCGCGGCGTCAGGAGACTGTGTGATTTGCCGATAAACGCGCTTGGATCTGGGGAGCCGATTTCCAATTGATCGTGCAATCATCGTGTCGGAGATGTAGTCGGAACGGCGTTTCCGGAAAGGCGCCCGATTGAATGCGCGGCGCACTGTCACAGAGTACGCGTCGGGAAACGGCTTTGGTCTCGCGCTGGAGCCGCTCAACCACTTACGCACATCACCCCCCTCTAGTGCTTGACCGCGCCCCTAAGGTGACCTCGACAGAGGCGCTCTGCCACGGCTCAGCCGGGTCAGATGGCTCAAGTGAGCCAGTTTTTGGCCTCTAAGTTATTGATTCCTCGTAAAAAATGGCTCAACTTGAGCCATTTGCTTTTTTACAGAAGGAGAAACCATGATCGAGAAAAAGACCGACGATGCCTACCAGTTGGGCGCCTGGGTCGGCCGCAAGCAGGCCTTCGCTGCGCTGGCTGGACGCTGCTCGGCCGCCGACACCGAATGCCTGCGCCAGGTCCACGCTCAGCGCGGCCCTCCGTTGCATAGCTGCCGCACTGCCGTAGGCCGCCCTCACAACACCCGCTGCCCGTTCAGCGCGAATCCCTTTCGGTTGTCGAACGGGTCCACGGTGGCCTCGATGCCCAGCACCGGGCGCACGGTCTTGTGACCGTATTCGCGGTACACGCGCGCGAACAGCGATACCTCGAGAAAGCCCGTCCAGTCGGCGAGAGTCAGGAATTTCATGGCGCCGTCGTCGGTGGGGTGGTGGCGGTCGGCGACGACGAGGCCGCACACGCGCACCTGTTTCCCATACAACGATTGCTGATTGCGGATGAGATCGGCCGCGCTGTAATAGCGCCCCCAGTCGAGTCTCGGTGCGAAGTACTCGAGCGGGTGCACGCTCACCGGGAATCCCAGCACTTCGTGCTCCCAGCGGGCCTGCATTTCCGGCGCGGGGTCGAAAGATGCGGGCAGTTCGGGTTCAATCAGTGCCGCCGCGGCTCCGTGCGGCGGGGTCGCCGCTTCTAGCCGTTGCAGCCGCCAGAACAGCCGCCCGCGCGGTTCGCCGAAGACGTCGAACGCCCCGGCCTTCAGCAGCGCCACCCATTCGGCGCGCGAGGGTTTCACCTTGCGGAAGAAGTCGCCGATGTCGTGAAACGGACGTTCCGCCGCGATGCGGTCGAGCGAGTTTTGAGTG
>JBEKHU010000151.1:0-9656 GCA_050012115.1 Bryobacteraceae bacterium
CGAGGAAGTGGTCCTCCTGCTCACCGCGCGCGGCCGTTACTACTGCGACCTGAGCCTCAAGGCGCTCTCCGCGCGCCTTCCCGCACCGCCCTTCCGCCGCATCCACCGCTCCACCATCGTCAACACCGACCACATCCGCACCATCGTGCCCCTCACCTCGCGCCGCTGGATGCTCAGGATGTCCAACGGGCTGGAGGTGGTCGTCAGCAAACGCATGGCCGCCCAGGTGCGCGAAGCCGCCGGCTGGTAGCTTCCTCAACCCGCCGCTTGTCAACCCGCCGCACCGCCAGCGCAAATTGCGAGGCGCTAAAATGGCCCTTATGCGCAGGACCGCTCTGGCTGCAACCGTGTTGCTGACGCTGCTGGCCGGCGGAGGCAAAGGCGGTGGCTCGGAGTCCACGCCCGCTTCCACTCCAGGACCTGCACCGGCTTCCACCCCCAGCGGCCCCACCGTGTCTGTCGTGCTGACCACCAGCGATCAGGCACAGCTCATGGCGCCGCAGGCCGCTGTCTTCTTCTCCAGCGGCGCCGCCACCGGCAACGTCCTGTTCGTCGATGAGACTCAGCAGTACCAGCAGATTGAGGGCTTCGGTGCCGCCTTCACCGACTCTGCCGCCTGGCTCCTGGAGAAGGTCGCGCCCGCAGGGGCCCTCACCACCGCACTGAACAACTTGTTCACACGCAACGGCAACGGCATCGGGCTCAGCTTCATGCGCATCCCCATGGGCGCCTCCGACATCGCGCGCTCGGTCTACTCTTATGACGATCTGCCGTCGGGCCAGACCGATCTCACTCTGGCCCACTTCTCCGTCGCCCACGACCAGGACTACATCATTCCCTTAATCAAGAAGGCCAAGGCGCTCAATCCTGAGATGAAGCTGATGGCCAACCCTTGGAGCCCGCCCGGCTGGATGAAGTCTTCCGGTTCGATGATCGGCGGCTCGCTATTGCCGTCAATGGACACGCCCTTTGCCGCCTACTTTGTGAAGTTCATCCAGGCCTATGCGGCTTCCGGCATTCCCATCGATTACATTTCGTTGCAGAACGAGCCGGAGTACGTGCCAACCGACTATCCCGGAATGGCAATGGACGCGCTCACTCAAATGACGGTGCTGCGCGACCACGTGTTGCCCGCGCTGACCGCCGCCGGTCTGACTGCTCGGGTTCTTGTCTACGACGACAATTGGGATGATCCGGGCTACCCCGCCACAGTGCTCAGGGATCCGACAATTCAGCGCTCGGCGCTGGTAGCCGGCACGGCCTGGCACGGCTATAGCGGCACGCCCGGCGCCATGACGGCGGTGCGAAACAGCTACCCCGCCCTGGGCCACTGGGAGACCGAGCACTCCGGCGGCACCTGGATCCCCAACCAGGTTCAGAGCGACTTTGACGAGATCACCCACGTGCTCCGGAACTGGGGTCGCGCTTACGTCAAGTGGAGTCTGGCGCTCGACCAGAACCTCGGCCCGCATACCGGCGGCTGCGGCACCTGCACTCCGCTTGTCACCGTCAACTCTAGCACCGGCGCCATCACGTACTACGTTGAGTACTACACTCTCGGCCATTTCAGCCGCTTCGTGCCTCCGGGCGCGCAGCGTATCTACTCGAGCAACGGCTCCGGCATCGTGAGCGTCGCCTTCCTCAACCCCGACCAATCGAAAACGCTGGTGGCCTTCAACGACACCGTTGCCGCACAGACCTTCCACGTGCAGTGGGGCGCTTACTCCTTCAGCTATACTCTGCCCGGGCGGGCCGGGGCGACCTTCACCTGGAACGGGGCTCAGAGCGGCGGCTACACCGTCGCCGCCGGAACCCGCATCCAGGCCTCCAGCTACAGCGAGGTCGTTGCACTCGCGACCGAGCCTTCGGCCGACATCACCGGCGGTTACAACATCGGCTCTTCCACCGACGGCAGCTATGCCGTGTACAGGAACGTGGACTTCGGCCGCGGTGTCAGCGCCCTCACCGCGCGCCTGGCCTGCGATCAGAACAACGGGGGAGTCTGCGGCGCGACGATCGAGTTCCGCCTGGACGGTGCGACAGGCCCGCTGGCGGGCCGGGTCACCATGCCCGCCGCGGGTGGGTGGCAGAACTGGCAGACCGTGCCGGGAACCGCGTCCCCCGGTGCCAGCGGCGTGCATGACCTGTACCTGGTCTTCAAGGCGCCCATGCCCAGTGCCGCCAACCTGGGCAACGTCAACTGGTTCCAGTTCGGCGGCGGGCCGGCGGGAGCCGTGCCGATTCGCCCGCCCCGGCCTGATCCCGCCCTCTTCTAGTCCGTCCCTCGAGGGACGCGGAAACCCGAAGCGCGGCGTGGGATTCACACATCCCCAAGCGGCACCCCCGACTTCTCCCAGGAGCCGCGGCCGGCCGGCGGACAACGCGGTGAAACACTGTGGATCCACCGTGAAAACGCCGTGATTTCACTGTGCAATCACCGTAAGAACACGGTGTCTTTGCGGTCCGCGCACGTTAACTACCCGCAGCGCCGGGCCCGGCGCCACTGCCCAGGCCCCGGCATTGTGCGCACGGGCACCCAGATCCTGTTTCAAACAATTTCTGTGATTTTGTTTACAACCACCCCGAAACCGGCTACAATTGGAAACGTCGGAAGACAGCACTTTCTCGTGGTAGACGTACATCCTTCGTCGACCCGGAAGGGGCCCACTCCACCTTGTACTCAAGGTTTCGCCCGCCGGCCGTTCCGCCAAGACACGGCCGGCGATTTTCTTTTTGAGGCCCTGTAAGGGTCACTTCGACGCCCAGTACGCCCGGTGGCCCAGGTAGTCGGCATCGGGCAGGTTGCCCAGGATGATCCGCCGCAGTTCGAGGATGTCGACTTCGCCGATCTTCTGGTACAGCACCTGCCCGCCGGGCGCGATCAGCATGGTGAACGGCACGCCCGCGTCCCACTTGGCGTCGAATGCGGCCTGCATGGCGTAGGTGTCGTCGCTGGCGAACAGCAGGTTGCGTGTCGAGGCGCGCTGCTTTTCGAGGAATTTCAGCACGCTCGGCTTCTCGTCGGGCAGGTTCGCCGCCACCGTCACCAGGTCGAAGTCGCGGCCGCGGTACATCCGCCACGTCGTCAGCAGATCCGGGAACTCCACCTTGCAGGGGCCGCACCAGGTGGCCCAGAAGTTCAACAGCAGCACTTTGCCCGTCCCGTTCGCGCGCAGCTTCTTCAGCTCCGCGGCCGGGACGTCGGTCAGCGTTACCGGCTCGGCCTCCACTTTGCGCAGGTAATCCAGCCGGCTGGCCTGCTTGGATAGCCACTTGGTCGAACACCCGAACACGCCCGTGTGCTCGACCGCCACTGGCCGCCCGGCAAGCAGGGCCTCGATGGCGTCGCGCGTCTCGCGCGTCTTCACCAGCGACTCGCGCTGGCTCGAGTCCACCCGGCCCTCGAACCGCAGCTTGCGCTGCGCGTCGAAAACGAAGACGTGCGGCGTGGCCTTCGGCCCGTAGGCGTTGGCCACCGTCTGGGTTTCGCCGTCGTACAGGTAGGGGAAGTTGAAGTGACGGTAGGCGGCACGGATCTTCATGTCCTCCAGACTGTCGCCGACGTCGGTGTAGCCCAGCTCGTCCAGCCGCACCGCCTCGGGGCTATTGGGATTGATCGCCACGAAGGCCACCCCTTTGCCCTCGTAATCCGCGACCAGTTGTTTGATGCGGGTCTCGTAAAGCTGCGCCGTCGGGCAGTGGTTGCAGGTGAAGATGGTCACCAGCACCTTGGCGGCGGCGTAGTCGGCGAGCTTGTGCGTCTGCCCGTCGATGCCCGGCAGCGCAAAGTCGGGCGCGGGCGAGCCAATGGCCAGCGTCGGATGGTTGTCATCCGCGGCCCTGGCCCCGGCCCCGGTGAAGGTTGCCAGCAGGAAAAGTGCGGCGAGTCGCGACATCGTAGGATCCCCCTTCGAGATCATGTCGCAAAACAGGGCACGGGCACAAATCGGTGGCCCGGGATTGCTTCTCCGGAGCCGGTCACGGCGGTTCGTAATTGTGCGGATGCCGGCCAAGCCGAAGCGCCGCCGGCCGTTCGCCGCGCCCGGGAAGAGCGCAAGGCCGGCGGGCATCGCGTGCGGGTCCACGATGCGGGTGCGGAGAGGCCTGGCCGCTACAATGAACGGCCAGCCTTTCTAACTTATTGATAAATAGTTACTTAAATCGATGTTCTCGCCGTTTGGCAGTGACCCGCCGCTGGTTTGGGGGGGTGGAGGAGGCAAACTAATGCAACAGAAGACGACCGACCAAGATTGATCTGGAAACATGGCGGGGACGGAGACGGGCGTTCGCGCTGGTCACCAGCGGCTGCACGGTGGGGAGCATCGCGCCGTGCGCGAGTCTCCCCTCGTCGGTCGGATTGCGCCGCACGGGGCGCAGCTATCGGACTTCGAAATCGGCGGCGCGGAGCGAGGTGGAGCGGCCGACAGCGTCGACGGCTTTGAGCTCGGCGCGGTAGGAGCCGGGGACGAGATCGGCGATGGGGAGCTTCAAGCCGACGGGCACGACGGGGTTGCCGGTGGTGACCATTTTGGCCACGCTCATGACGCCGGTGTTGATCTTCTCCTCCCCGCTCTTGCCGTCGAGGATGCGGAGCTGCAGTCCGACGGCGGGGGGATTGGGGGTCGCCAGGGCGGGCGCGTAGACCTCGATGTAGAGCAACGCGGGTTCGCCCTTCGCGAACAGGTTGGAGCCGGAGGGAGTCATCTGGAGGCCCTGGCTGACGAGGGTCTTACGGTCCTCGATGAGGGCCGCGTCGAGGCCCGCGCCGAGGTCCTGGATACGGCCGAAGGCCCGGCTGAGGGCCACGCCGCTGAGGCTGAACTGTTTGCTGTCGTAGGGGTCGATGCCGAGGGGCGACTCAAGTTTGCCGAAGCTGTTGCCGCCGGTGTTGAAGACGATCTTGAGGGTGTACTGGCCGGAGGCGACGTCGAACTGGCTTTCATAATGCAAGGGCTTGGCCTTGAAGACCTCGACTTCCTTCTTGTTCTCAAGATTCAGCTTGAGGGTATCGCTGAACCGGGCGGCGACGGTGCCGTCTGACTTGGAGACCAGGCCGAGGATGTTGACCAGCGCGTGGAACTTGCCCTTTTCCTTTTCGAACTTGATGCTCTCGGAGGGGATCTCCATGGCGACGTTGACGCGCGCGGTGTTGGGGGCGCTGTAGAAGAAGGGCGCGAGCATCGAGGCGCGCACGGTGCCTGGCTCGGAGCTGGTGGCGCGGGCCTCCAGGTCCTTCTCGGTGGTATTGCCGGCGAGCACGTCGACGGGTTTCACGTTGCAGTAGCCGCTGCGGGCGCGGACGGAGGCGCCGCTGACGCCGGTGAGTTTGACCTGGATGGTGTGGCAGCTACCCTCGGGAGACTCGGAGGGGGTGTAGCCCAGGAAGTAGAACTCGTTCTGCTCGCGGCCGATCTTCTCCAGGCCGCCGAGCAGGTCGTTGGTGTTGGCGATGACAAAGCCGCCGGTGCCGGAGGCGAGCGCATACATGAACTGCTGATTGTCGGAGGCGCTGGACGGAAACTGGGGCAGGAGGATATTGCGCGACTGGTTGTAGGGGTTGTTGAGGTAAGGATTGTAGAGATTCGGGTTAGTGGGGACGCCGCCACCACCGGTGGTGCCGCCGCCTTTACCCGAGCCTGTGCCAGTGCCCGTGCCGGTCCCGGTGCCTTTGCCGGTCCCGGTGCCAGTACCCGTGCCGGTCCCGGTGCCTGTGCCTTTGCCCGAACCAGTGCCGGTGCCGGTTCCCGCACCGGGGCCGGGAGTGCCGGGGGAGCCGCCTCCGGATCGGGAGCCGCTGCCGCCGCCGATGGAGCCGGCGCCACCGCCCCCCGGGGGTGCACCACCGCCGCCCGGGGGGGCGCCGCCGCTGAACGAGAAAGCCGCCGGCGTGAAAGCCACCGGAGCCGCGAACGGGGATGTCACAAAAGAGGCCAGACGGAAGAGCGAGCGGCCGGCCGAGGCTAGCCCGCCGGAGAGGGAAGCCGACGGGCGGAGCGAGGCCGACTGAGTGGCGGAGGCTGGGCCGAGGGCGGGCGGGGCCTCGAGGCGGCCGGCGACGAGGCCACGCACGTCAATGGGATAGACGGCGACATTGGCTTTGTTGCACACGTTGATTGTGGCGGTGAGTTCGGACATGCCATCCGGGGTGAGCGGGAAGCCGGCAGTGAAGAGGATCAGGCTCTTGCGGCCGGGGACCGCAGCCAGGCCTTTGGCCATGGTGCGCAGGGCGTAGAAGAGATTCCAGACGCCGAAGGAAGCGGAGGCCTGGCTCAGACCGATGCTCACGTTGGTCAGATCGGCGTCCTGGACGGGAGAAGTGGTCGAGAACTTGACGCCGGAGACGACTTTTTTGAGGCGGTCGGCATTGGCGGTGAAGTTCTGGGTGATCTGGAGCGTGCCGGTGAAGTTGGCGATGGCCATGAGGCGGGTAGGGCCGGCGTTGGCGTCGATGAACTTGGCGGCGGCTTGGCGGGCGTAGACCTGCATTCCGAAGTCGATGGTCGAATTATCGAAAAAGAGGACGAGATAATGGCGCTGGGCCTGGGATTGGGCGGCGTCGGCCTCGAAGGAGAAGTTCTTGATGGTCTGTTCCTTGCCGTCCTCGAAGACGCGGAAGTTCTTCTCGGTGAGATCGTGGACGTAGGCGCCCTTCTTGTCGGTCACGACGGTGTCGACGATGACCAGACGGGTCTCCGCGCGGATGACGGGCGGAGCATCCGCGGGCGGCGCCTGGGCGAGCGAGCGCGGCGCCTGGAACAGAGTGGAGGCGAGGCAGACAAACCCCGCCAGCAAAGAGAGCCTGTAATTAACGGCCATAATGAAATTCTCCACTTCCGATCCCTGGTCAGGGGATCTCGACGGCGCCGTTTTCGGCGGCCATCATCTGACCTTCACTATCACGCACCACGAGCCGGACGACGTAGCTTCCGGGCTTGACGTCGAAAGTCGACTTAACCGTAATCCCCGCGCCGAATTTCTTCTCGAAATTGGCAAGCGTTTCGTCCTTCAAACGTAATTCAAGCACCTTCACATAGGACTTGAGGTAGTTGCCGTTGGGGCGGAGTTGCGGTTGCGGTCCAGTTCCCGGTGATAACGCAGGCGGCGGAAATCGACGCGGGCAAGAACGGAGAGCTTGGCATCGACGTCGCTGGACTTGAAGAACTGGGTGTGCAGTTCGACCGGAAAATCCTTGAGGACCTCGCGGTTGAAGAGGGCGTCCTCGATTTCCTGATGAGCCTGCTCGGCTGCGTCAGTCATGTGCTTGGGGGCGTAATAGCCTTTGCGCGCCTGCAAGGTGAGGCCCTTGGAATTAGAGAGGACGACCTTCAGGGAGTGGAACTTGCCGTCGGACTTCAGGTTGGCGGGTGAGAAGCCCAGGACATAGATGAACTCGGGCGAGGCCGCAAGCTGGCGGAGGCCGCCGGCGAGGTCGTTGTTGTTGTGGATGAAGTTGCCGCCCGTACCGGCGGCGAGCGAGGAGAGAACCTCTTCCTGGGCCAGGGCCTCGTCGCTGGCGTAGCCGATCTTCAACCGGTTGACGTCGACGCCGCCCGCGGACACGGCCTCGGCGGCGCTGTATCCGGGGGGAGTCCACAGGCCACGGGCGTCCAGGCTGCCGATAATGACGTTGGCGCGGATGGCGCGGTTGATCACTTCGCCGAGCTCCTGATAGTACTGCAGGGTGAGGAAGCCGGGCGAAGCCAGGACGATACCGCGCTGGCCGGGCATGCCCGCGAGGCGGCGGACGACCTTGCTTAGGACATCGAGAGCCAGGCGGGTCTCGTGGTCACCGCTGCTGAGGGCCCGTTGGGCGACAGACCGCCAGTCGGAGTCCACGACGGCCATTGACGTTTGCTGCGTGTTGATGTTGTAACAGGCGATGGTCTCCGCACGGGCGGCCTGGATGGCCATCTGATCCTGCTTGTTTATCAACAGGTCGGCCATGTAGTAGGAGAAGTAGGGGCAGTCCATGCCGCTGCTGGCGGAGCCCGCCGCGGGCCGCGGCTGGAGGCGGAGCAGGGTCGACTGGAGTTCGTCCTGGTCAGAGGTGAACTCGAGCATGGTCTGGCCGGACGTGGTGTAAATGGCGGCCCTGTCGGAGGGCTGAAGGGAGGAGGAGAGGAAGCGTCCGGCGGCTTCGCGGACGCGGGCCAGGTCTTCCCATTGCAGGTGGACGTCGTCAAACAAGTAGGCCACGAAACGGGTGGCGATGACTGGAGGCGGCGTCGCCTTGGCGGGCTGGGGGGGCTCGCCGGGCTCGGCGGCTTCTTTCTCCATGACGACGGGGGTGGCGCCCGGCTTTTCGACCGAAAAGCGGCTGATGACCTGCGGCTTGCCGTTGTCGAGGATGCGGAAGTCGTCCTTGGTGAGGTTGCCGACGGCGCGGCCGCGGTCGTCGCGGACGACGACGGTGATCGGCACCAGGTTGACGCGCGAGGTGAAGGTCGCGGGAGCGTCCTTGGTGAGGACCTCGGTGGCGGGTTGCGTGGTGACGGCCGTTTCCGGGGCGGGCTTGGCGGCGGCCGGCGGCGGGGCAGGCGGCTGCTGACGGGCGTCGACAGAGATGGAGAGACCGAGGAGCACGGCCAGGGCGGACAGGCGGAACAGAGACGGCGCGGCCGAGTTTGGGTGGGGCGGATACATGGCGAGCCTGGCCATCAGATGCGGCGGCGTCCTTCCAGTCCGCGGCAGTTTTGACAGAGGACGGCCGGCCGCGGCAGTATGGACCGATTGTACTCCCGCCGGCGGCCGGTGACGACGGGGCGGCGGCCGGCGGGCGGAGGAGGAGAGCGGGAGTTTACAGCAAGCCGCGGCCGCGGCGGGGGGCGCGGAGGGCGGAGGGGCGGGGCGGGGCAGAGGCGGGTCAAGGGATTTCGACGACGCCGTTTTCCGAGGTCATGAGGCGGTTCTCGGAGTCGCGGACGACCAGGCGCACGACGTAGCTGCCCGGCTTGACGTCGAAGCTGGTGTGCACGGCCAGGCCGTGGCCGGAAGGCCCGGTGAGGTCGGCCAGGGCCTCGTCCTTGAGGCGCAGTTCGACTTCCTTCTGCATTGCGGCGATGTAGTTGCCGCCGCTGTCGAAGAGGGCGGCGACGATTGCCACGTTGTCGAGGTTGCGGTCCTCGACCTTGCGGAACTGGAGGCCGCGGAGGTCCAGCCGGGCCAGGACGGAGATGCGGGCGCCGCCGGCGGCGAGCCTGGAGAACTCGATGTGAAGCTCGACAGGCAGGTCCTTGACGACGTCGCGCGTGAAGACGGCGTCCTCGAGATCCTGGCGGGCCTGCTCGGCGGGGCTGGTTTCGCGCCGCGGGGCGTAGTAGCCCTTGCGAGCCTGCAGGGTGAGACCCTTCGGGTTGCGCAGGGTGACCTTGAGGTTGTGGTACTTGCCGTCGGACTTGAGGTTGTCGGGCGAGAAGGCGAGGACGTAGTAGAAGTCGGGCGGCGTGGCGAGACGCCGGAACGCGCCGGGGATGTCGTTGTTGTCGTGGATCCATAGGCCGCCGGTGCCCGTGGCCACCTCGCTCAGGACCTGGCCCTGGGTGGAGGCTTCGAACATGCGGAAGGCGCTGATCATGGTGACGGCCATCACGCCCCCCTCGGGAGTGGCGGTGCCGGCGTCGTAGCCGGGCGGCGTCCAGACGCCGCGCGCGTCGAGG
>JBEKHU010000152.1:0-7033 GCA_050012115.1 Bryobacteraceae bacterium
TCGGCGTCGTCACGCCCTCGCCCGTGGGCGTGGCGATGCTGTAGCTCAAATAACTGGGGTTGTCCGTGCCGAGCGCGGCGACGCAGGCGGCGTTGTGGACGAATAGCGTGGTATTCATGGCGCGCGCCATTTTCGTGACGTTGTGGATATTGCGCGAATGCATCAGGGCCGTGTGGCGGTAGCCGTGCTCGGCTTTCAAAGCGGCGGCGATGCCGGCGTCGACGTCGGGCACGCGCACAATCGGCACGAAGGGCATCATCTGCTCCTCCTGCACGAAGGGGTGGTCCTCGGGCGTCTGCCCGAACAGCAACTGCGTGGAGGGCGGAACCTGCACGCCGGCGGCCGCCGCGAGCACCGCCACGTCCTTGCCAATGAGTTCCTTCTTCAGATGCGCGTGCGCGCAGCCCTTGCCCTCGCCGTCGAAACGGAAGGCGGCGGCAGTGAGGCGATCGATGGCGTTGACGTTGAGCTCGAACGCGCCGGCGCGCTTCATCGCGGCGAGGAAGGCGTCGAAGACCTGCGCCACGACGAAGACTTCCTTTTCGGCGATGCACAGCAGATTGTTGTCGAACGATGCGCCGAGAATGATCGAGCGCGCGGCGTTGTCCAGATCGGCGGTCTCGTCGACCACCACCGGCGGGTTGCCCGGCCCGGCGGCGATCACGCGTTTGCCTGATTTCGCGGCCGCGCGCACCACCGCGGGCCCTCCCGTCACGCACAGCAGCGCGATGCCCGGATGACGGAAGACCTCCTCGGCCGAGCGGATGCTGGGCGCGCTCACCGTCGTGAAGACGTTGGCCAGGCCGAGTTCGCGCGCGATCTCGCGATTGAAGACGCGCAGCGCATGGCAGGCGATCTTCGAAGCGGCGGGGTGCGGGCTGAAAACGGCCGTGTTGCCCGCGGCGACGACGTTGATCATGTTGCTGGCCATGGTCGGCACCGAATGCGTCGCCGGCAGAATCATGCCGATCACGCCCCAGGGCGCGCGTTCGATGATGCACAGACCCGTCCGGTCGCTGCGCACTTCGCTGCGCATGGCCTCGACGCCGAGCACGTGCTTGACGATTTTCAACTTATCGATCTTGTGGTCGAGCCGGCCCAGTCCCGATTCATCGAGTTCCGACTGCGCCCACTCGCGCGCGTTCTCCTCGCACAGCCGGCGCACGATGGCGACGATGCGGCCGCGCTCGTCCAAGGTCATCTCGGCGACACGCCGCTGCGCCTCGGCGGCGGCCGAGACGGCCTCGTCGACGGTCGCGAACACTCCGTCGCCCACCGGCACGTCCGGCGGCGGCGCGCCCGCTGAGGCCGGCGCCTGCGCGCCCTGCAGACGCGCGATCACCTCGCGTGCGATCCCGGCGATCAACTCTTCCCTGTTCACCGTCATGGCCTCTCCACGATTATTCCATCCCAGTCCGCCCGCGCCGCATGACGCGCCTTACTTAGGCAGAATGCTCCGGATCTCGTCGTGCGGCCGCGCGATCACGTCCACACTGATCAGCTCCCCGGCGGTCCGTGCCGCGGCCGCGCCCGCGTCCACCGCCGCCTTCACCGAGGCGACGTCTCCGGCGACGAAGGCCGAACAATAACCGCTGCCGACGTTTTTATAGCCTTTGAACTCGACCTTGGCCGCCTTCAGCATGGCGTCGGTGGCGCACACCAGCGCGGCGAGGCCCTTGGTTTCGATGATTCCGATACTTGTGATTTCCATCGCCATTCTCCTTGCCGGCCGCTAGCGCAGCATGCCCTCGATCAGTCCCTCGTGGGGCCGCGGGATGATGTGCGCGCTGACCAGCTCGCCGACGCGCCGCGCCGCGGCCGCGCCCGCGTCCACCGCCGCGCGCACGCTGCCCACGTCGCCGCGCACCACCACCGTGACGTAACCGCCGCCAATCTGAATGCTACGGATGAGCTGCACGCCGGCCGCCTTGCACATGGCGTCGCTGGCCTCGACCAGGCCGGTGAAGCCGCGCGTCTCGATCAGACCGACCGCCGTGCCCGCATCCGCCTCCGCGGGGGCCTCCTTTTTGGCCGCTTTCTTGTAAAACGGCGCCAGGTCGTCATGCGGACGCGGGATCACCTGCACGGTCGAGAGCTCGCCCACGCGGCGCGCCGCGGCCGCGCCCACGTCGGTGGCCGCTTTCACCGCCGCGACGTCTCCCTCGACGAACGCGGTCACCAGCCCGCTGCCGACTTTCTCCCATCCGGTGAAGGTGACGTTGGCCGCCTTCAGCATGGCGTCCGAGGCTTCGAACAGCGCCACCAGACCCTTGGTCTCGATCATCCCGAGTGCTTGGTTCATCTATTGCATTCTCCTACTTTGAGGAACTCGTTTGGTTCATCGCCTTGCCGCGCGCCGCGAGACGCCCGGCCGCTTGGGCCCGATTTCCGCGACCTGAGCCGCACATCCCATCATCAGGGACAGGCCCGGTTTGGCGCAAACTGACCCATTCTGCCTAATTATCCGCCAATTTCATTCAAATTCAATCATCTTCCTTCAAATCAAGCCATTCATGGCGGCCGAAAACGCCGGAGACAGAGATGCCGGCGCCTGCGCTGCGCCCCGCCGGCGCGAGGTTGCTTCGGCCGGCCGCTTTCGCCAGAATACCCCTAGCAGACTGTCGGAAGTAACACCAGCGCCGGACGGAAAGGGGTATCCGCTTGAAGAGACAGCATCGCGTCGTTGCGATCACCGTGCTGGCGCTGGCAGCGCTGGGGCTGTTCCCGGCGTTGCGCTCGGCGCCCGACTCTCCGCCCTCCATCGTGTTTGAAGACGCCATTCAGCACTCGGGCATTACGTTCAGGATGAACAATTCCGTCACGCCGCAGAAGCACCAGGTGGAGACCATGCTGGCCGGCGTTGCCATCTTCGACTACAATAACGACGGCCTGCCGGACATCTACTTCGTCAACGGCGCCGACCTGCCGTCGATGGACAAGTCCGACCCCAGGTTTCACAACCGGCTGTACCGCAACAACGGCGACGGCACGTTTACCGACGTGACCGAGAAGGCCGGCCTGGCCGGAGCGGGCTACGGCATGGGCGTGGCCGCGGGCGACTACGACAACGACGGCTGGGAGGACCTCTACATCGCCGGCGTCAACCGCAACCAGTTGTTCCATAACAACGGCGATGGCACGTTCACCGACGTCACGGCCAAGGCCGGCGTCGCGGGTCTGCTGCCGAAATATGGCAAAGCCTGGTCGATCAGCGCGGGCTGGTTCGACTACGACAACGACGGCTATCTCGATCTGTTCGTGGTCAACTACGTGAACTGGGACATCAAGACCGAACCCCCCTGCGCGATCGGGCCGGTGCGCGCCTACTGCTCGCCGGACAGCTACTCCGGTCAGCCGGACATCCTGTATCACAACAACGGCGACGGCACCTTCACCGATGTCTCGGAGAAGTCGGGCATCGCCAAGCACATCGGCAAGGGCATGGGCGTTTCCTTCGCCGACTACGACGGCGACGGCTTCACCGACATCTTCGTCTCCAACGACACCTACCGCAATTTCCTGTTCCATAACAACGGCAACGGCACGTTCACCGAGAACGCCATCCTGGCCGGGGTGGCCTACAACGAGAACGGCAAATCGATCGCCGCCATGGGCACCGATTTCAGAGATATCAACAACGACGGGCGCCCCGATATCTTCGTCGTCGGCATGGTCGGCGACACGTTTCCGCTGTTTCTCAATCGCGGGCGCGACTTCCTCGACGTGACCAGCCGCTGGGGGATCTCGCGCGCCACCGCCGGCGTCACGGGCTGGGGCGCCGGCATGTTCGATTTCGACAACGACGGATTCAAGGACCTGTTCGTCACCTGCGCTGCCATCCTGGATAATTCAGAGGAGATCGATCACCTGCCCGCCGCGCTGCCGAACATGGTGCTGCGGAACCTTGGAAACGGAAAGTTCGAAAATGTTTCCGCCCGCGCCGGGGCCAGCTTCGCCCACGCCGCCCGGCACCGCGGCGTGGCCTTCGGCGATCTCAACAATGACGGCCGGATCGACGCCGTCGTGGTAACGCAAAACGAAAGCCCGGAAATCTGGATGAACCAATCGCCGGCGCCCAATCACTGGCTGATGCTGAAGCTCACCGGGACACGGAGCAACCGCGACGGTCTCGGCGCGCGCGTCAAGCTGACGCCAGCGGGCGGCAAGCCGCAGTACAACCACGCCACCACCAGTGTCGGCTACAGCACCTCGAGCGACCGTCGCGTGCACTTCGGCCTCGGCTCCGCCGCCAGCGCGGAGAGTATCGAGATCCAGTGGCCCAGCGGCACGCGCCAGGTGCTCAAAAACGTGAAAGCCGACCAGATTCTGAACGTTCAGGAACCGCGGTAGGCGCGAATACACCCCTGACGGGGCGTGTTTCAAGCGCCTGGCGCTGCCCATCCGCGCCGGCGGCGGGCCTGATCGCCTGCGGAGTGCACGGCACATTGTCAATCAACCGGGGTCGATCAGCCGGGTCGCACCCAGCCACATGGCTGCGGCTACGCGCACCGGTCCGTCGATGCGCTGCACCGGCTGCATGGATTGGGGGTATAGTCGATGCTGGCGCGGACGGCAAAATCGAGGTAGCCGGTTATGAGTAAAAAACGAGCTCTGATCACGGGGATTACGGGCCAGGACGGCTCCTACCTGGCCGAGTTCCTGCTGTTGAAGGGGTATGAGGTCCACGGCGTGGTGCGACGCGTCGCGATCGAGGACCCCGAGCACCGCATGCCACGGTTGAGCGGCATCCGCGATCAGGTTCAGCTCCACGCCGCATCCGTCGAAAGTTACGCCAGCTTGTATCAGGTGGTTCAAGACGTTCGCCCCGATGAGTGCTACCATCTCGCGGCACAGAGTTTTGTCAGTTACTCGTTCGATGATGAGTTTTCCACGCTGAACACAAATGTGAATGGCACGCATTTCATGCTTTCGGCTTTGAAGCACGGTGCGCCGGAATGCCGCTTTTATTTCGCAGGCTCCAGCGAGATGTTCGGGAAAGTGGAGCAAGTACCACAGACGGAAACCACCCGGTTTCACCCGCGGTCGTCGTACGGCATAAGTAAGGTGGCCGGTTTCGAGTTAACCCGCAACTACCGCGAAGCTTTTGGGATGCACGCCAGCAGCGGCATCCTCTTCAATCATGAGTCGCCGCGGCGGGGCTACGAGTTCGTGTCGCGCAGAATCACTACCGGCGTGGCGCAGATCCGGGCGGGCAAGACGAACCAGCTCAGGCTGGGCAATCTGGATGCCAAGCGGGATTGGGGCCACGCCCGCGATTACGTCGCGGCGATGTGGATGATGCTGCAGCAGCCCGAACCCGGCGATTACGTCATCGCCACCGGAGAAACGCACTCCGTGCGCGAATTCGCGGAATTGGCCTTCAAGTACGCCGGCGTGGATCCCAGCACGTATATTGTCCAGGATCCTCAGCTCTACCGGCCGGCCGAAGTCAATCTGCTGCTCGGAGACGCGACCAAGGCACGGGAGAGCCTCGGCTGGCAACCCAAGGTCGGGTTCAAGGAACTGGTCCTGGAGATGGTCGAAGCCGATTGCCGGCACCTTGGGGTATGGGACGAAAAGGATAAGACAGCAAGCTGATCGCTGCCACCGGCAACGCGGTCCATCCACGCCCGTGATGCCTCACGAGTGGGCGCCAAAAACCAGGTAGAATTCCGCATCTGCACTCACCTCTGGCGGGGCGTGTTGCCAGGGCCTGGCCTGCCCGTCTTCGCTGGCGGCGGGCTTGACCGTCCGCGGAGTGCACGGCACATTGTCAATCAGCCGGGGTCGATCAACCGGGTCGCACCCAGCCACATGGCTGCGGCCAAGCGCACCGGGCCTGCGCTCGCCCGCCAGCATCCCCGTCCCGGCTTCCGAGTGATTGTGGATTGTCCAATGAACAGCCCGTATGCGGGCTGCTTCGCGTCTTCCGCCGGCCGCGGCGGGCCGGCTTTCCGGCGTCTTCTGAAAATCCGTTTTCGCCCCGTTTGGCGGCGCTAGTTCACGTGCGGCCGGTCAGGCCTGTTGCTTCTCCCGGAGTCGCTGTTCCGCCTCGAACCAGTCGACCTCCGGCGATCCTTCCGGGCATCCCCGCGCTTCCCACAGAACTTTGGCCAGCGCGGCGATCTGTTCGTGGGTGGGCGGCGTCGCGGGCGCTTCCGCCGGCGCGTCTGGAGTCTCTATTTGCATAGTCTCTTGCTCCGTCATCGGCATCCCCCCTCTGCCTTGGAGTATGACGCGGTTGCCGCCGGATGCAAGGCCCGTCTTCGGCGCTCACAACGCAGCGCGCGGAATTCCCCACCGGCTGTTAAGGGGCCAATTGCTGCGGCTTCACGGTGGTTCCCGCCTGGTCGAACTCGAAGCGCAGCAGCCATTCGCTGGCCACGTTCTGATCGCCCACGCGAGCCGGGCGGAACTTCCAGCGCCGGGCGGCTTCGAGAGCCACCTTGAGGAAATACTTGCTCGGCCCGGCAGGGGCCGCAAGCGCATCCACCACTTTGCCCGTCGCATCGACGCGCACCTTCACGCCGAGCCTCACGGACCCCTGGATGCTCGCGCGCGCCTTGGGCAGTACATCCGGCATGACCTGCTGAAGGACTTCGCCCGATACGGCCACGCCCCGCGCTTCGCGGGCAGGCTTCGGCGCAGCCGCGGCCGGTTCAGTTGCCGGAGGAGTGGTTTCCGGGGCCGCAACCGGAGCTGCCGCCGGAGCGGCTTCCTGAGCGGATGGCCCGCCGGCGCTTTTTTCTTTCTGAGCCTGCTCCCGCGCTGGCTCTGCCTTGCGCTCCGGTTCCGCCTGAACCTTCTCCGCCGGTGCGGGTTTGGGAGCCACCGTTTGCGGTGCCGGACGCGGGCTGAACACCCAGATGCCGATCAAGACCGCTAACATAACGAGGCCTATCACCACGCCCAGCCGCCGCCGGCGCCGTTTCGCCCCACCCGCCGGACGTGGCGCGGCCGCCGCGGCGACGGGCGTGGGCGCGGTCTGCCCCAGGCGCGCCTGGATCTGTTCGACGGTCCAGCGCCACGCCGG
>JBEKHU010000153.1:0-7010 GCA_050012115.1 Bryobacteraceae bacterium
CCCGGTTGCTCCCGGTGCGCGATAAGGTGCAGGCCGGCCAGCGTCTCGGCTATGACGACGGCCTGGCTCTCTACCGCTCCGCGGACCTGCTGGCCGTCGGCTACATGGCCAACCTCGTGCGCCAGCGCCTGCACGGCAACGTGACCTACTTCAACGTCAACCGCCACATCAATCCGACCGACGTCTGCGTCGCCTCCTGCAAGTTGTGTGCCTTCGGCAAGCGCGCCAAGGATCCCACCGCCTACACCATGTCGCTCGAGGAGGTGTGGCATCGCGCCGGCCTGGGCTATGCCGAAGCCGCTACTGAGTTCCACATCGTCGGCGGGCTCCACCCCGAGTTGACCGTCGACTGGTATTGCGACCTGCTGCGCGGCCTGAAACAGCGCTTCCCGAAGGTCCACCTCAAGGCGTTCACGATGGTCGAAATTGCTTACCTCGCCAAGCGTTTCAAGCTGCCCGTCGAGGAAGTCCTACGCAGGCTGAAGGACGCGGGGATGGACTCCATGCCCGGCGGCGGCGCCGAGATCTTCTCCGAGCGCGTCCGGCGCATCATCTGCGACCACAAGATCGACGGCAACGAGTGGCTCGAGGTCGCCCGCCTGGCGCACAAAATGGGGCTGAAATCGAACTGCACCATGCTCTACGGCCACATCGAAAACGAAGAGGATCGCGTCGATCACCTGATCCGGCTGCGTGACGTTCAGGACGAGACCGGCGGTTTCGTCACCTATATCCCGCTCGCCTTTCACCCCGACAATACGCCGCTCGAGCACGTCCCGCGGACGACGGGCTTTCTCGATCTCAAGAACATCGCCATCGCGCGGCTGATGCTCGACAACATCCCGCACATCAAGGCCTATTGGGTGATGCTGACGCCCAAGATCGCCCAGATCGCGCAGCGCTTCGGCGCCGACGACATCGACGGCACCGTGGTCGAGGAACGCATCTATCACGATGCCGGCGCCGAGACTTCGCAGGGGCTGCGCCGCAATGAACTGCTGCGCCTGATCCGCGAGGCCGGCCGCGAGCCCGTCGAGCGCGACACGGCCTACCGCCGCGTTGAGCGTAACGACGAAACGACCTTCGCGATCCTGGCGTAGCTTGCCCATCTCACGTGCGTGCCTGCGGAGCGCGCGGGAAATGTGCGGAACAAAGCCAAATTCGACACTAGTGTCGAAAAGTGTCGAATTTTGCCGGGCATGGAATAGCCTCCTCCCGACGTTGAGGATACACTGCGAGGACAAGCGATTCCGCTTGGGGAGAGCCGTTGGGCCGCATGGAATCAATGGGATAGCTTCATGGAAAGCGATGTGACCGGGGTGCGGAAGAGAGCGCGGTTGCGGTTTGGGGACGGTGTGAGGGCGACAGGGGAGAGTGTCGTGTCGAATTCGTCGTTTTGGGGCTCTTGACGCCGTCAAGGGGGCGGGAGGACGGCGGACTGCTCAGCTGCCCGCCGGTCGGATGGCGGCGGGCGGCGGGGCGAGCCGCAGCGTCTCAGCGCGGGGCGGGATTTGCGGTGCTGTCCCCGGATTCCCGGATTGGATCAAAGGATTGGACCAAAGGATAGTGTCTGGCTGTATACTGACAGACATCCGGGAGCCCGAATGGGAATCCTGGCCGAATACAGGAGAACACATGAGACAGGCAGTATCCCTCGCTCTGGCGCTGCTAATGGTGGCCCATCTAGGTCCAGCAGCTTTCGGCGCGGATAACGTGAGAAGCCAGGTTACCGGAATGCCAACGGGTACCAACATCGAAGTTCGCCTCAAGAACAAACAGACACTGCGAGGCGCGAGAGGAGAGGTGTCGGAATCCGGCTTTACTCTCGTGGATCAACGCGCCGGAAACCGCCAGATTGCCTTCGACGAGGTGACCTCGGTGAAACAGTTGGTAAAGAAATCGCACACCATGCGCAACGTCCTGATCGTCGTGGGAATAGCTGTTGTTATTGTCGCAGTCGTATTAGTGGTTAAGATCAAGCAACACCCCTTAGGTACCGGTAACTACCATTTCTGATTGAGCTCCTGGTTGGGAAAGGGGGAAAGGACGTCCTGATGTGTCCTAGTGGGGGTTTCTCCTCGCTGAATCTGCTCCTCGGCCAACGGATTCCATGCGCACCTGCCGTCAAGCGATTGACCAGCATGCCGTTTCAGTATGAGAGAGTTGTTCCGGAGCGTCCAGTGCGTTGTGCAGGTTCACGCGCGACTCACTATGCCTTCGGGTGTGCGACCGGCGGGTGAACCTTCAACCGTCCAGCAATCAAGCCTGGAATCCTCGCTGGGGCGGATCAGGACGTCTCTTCACCCCGCACCGATCAGATTTCCAGCGCCTTCAAGACGTCGGCGAACACGTCATCCGGCGCTCCCGTGCCATCGATACGGTAGTAGTTGCCCTGGGCGTAGTAGCCGATCAGCGGCGCCGTGGATTTCTCGTAGGCCGCCAGCCGGTTGCGCACCGTGTCTTCGCGATCGTCGGCACGCTGGGCCAGCGCGCCTCCGCACAGATCGCAGATGCCCTGCTGCTTGGGCGAGTGGCTCAGCAGGTTATAGATGTGCCCGCACTGCGTACAGAAGCGTCGCTGGCAGGTCCGCGCGATCAGGTGCTCGTTCGCCACGTCGATATGGATCACGGTCGGCTGCGGATGGCCCAGCCTGGCGAGCAGAGCGCCGAGATACTCGGCCTGCGGCACGCTGCGCGGGTAGCCGTCCAGCATGAATCCGGCGGCGCAATCGGGCGCAGAGAGCCGCGAGGCGACGATGTCGTTCACGATGGCGTCGTCCAGCAGCGCGCCCGTATTCATGATGGCCTGGGCTTTCCGGCCCAGTTCCGTTCCGCCGCGGACCTCCGCCCGGATCATCTCTCCGGTCGAGATGGCCGGGATGTGGAGGTGCTTCGCCAGGCGCTCCGCCTGGGTGCCCTTCCCGCTGCCCGGGGGGCCGAGCAGCAGGAGCACCTTCACCGCGGCGTTTTTCGATCCAGTTTGGGTCATATGATTGCCTTGAACCGCCAATTTTAGCGAGTTTGGACAGTTTCGGTCAAACCAGTCTGATTCTTCGGAATGCGCGTGCGCAGCTGCGCGGGGAGGCGCCTGGTTGAGGGGCGGCCATCCAGCATGCCGACCGCGGCGGCCTCGCCAAACCGTAAATATTTTCGGTTTCTGGCGGCTAAGTTATTTGTTATCAATAAAACAGTCGTAACATTTTACGGTTTGCCGTTTCCTGCCGGGGCCGTTAGCCCGACCCATGCAGCGCCTTCTCAATCCGTGCCAGGCCTTTGCGGAACTCCCCCGGCTCGCACAACAGGCTCGCCACGAGGAACGCCTCACGCTCGAAGTCGTAGAAAAACCCCGGTTGGACGAGTACCCCCTCTCCCTCCAACAGGCGCAGGGCCCACTCCTCCTCCGTGCGCAGGCGCGGCACGTCCAGCACGACCGACCACCCGCCCTCCGGTTCCAGCGCCCGCGCCCCGCCCGCCGCGGAAAACGCGCCTCGGGCCGTGGCCAGATTCTCCAGGCAGCGGCTCCGGATCATTTCTTGAATCTCCGGCAGCAGCTTGAACCACGCCGGGGCGGCATGCTGGATCGGCGCGCTCACCGGCAGATAGGCGTCGGCAATCCACTCCAGCCGCTCGAGCGCCTCCGATAGCAACTGCCGCGGGCCCGAGGCGTGAATCCAGCCGAGTTTCATCTGTGGCAAACCGGCCGCTTTCGACAAGCCGCTCAGCGTGAAGACCAGCGCCTCGCCCGTGGCATCAAAGCTCGAAACGCGGTCTTGGCGCTGCTGCCAGTCGTATTCGAAGAAGACCTCGTCGGCGATGATGGCCAACCCGCGCGGAGCCGCCCAGGTCTGCAGCCGGAGCCAATCTTCGCGTCGCAGATAGGCGCCGGTCGGGTTGTTCGGATTGACCAGGACCACGGCGCGCGTGCGGGCCGTCCGGCAGCGCTCCAGCGCTTCCAGATCGAGGCCCCACCGCAATTCCTCGGCTAACGGGTATTCGACAATCCGTACCGCGTCGAGGACGGCGAGGCACTCGAACAGCGGATACGAGGGGCGCGGCGCCAGCACCTCGTCTCCCGGCTCGCACAGCAGCTTGAACAGCCAGCCGTAGGCCTCGCTGGTCGAACCGGTGAGCAGGAGCCGGTCCGGCTCCGCCCGTTGCCCGCGCGCGGCGTGATACGCCGTCACGGCTTCGCGCGCTTCGCCGAAACCTCGCGGCGTCGGGTCATAGGTCAGCGAGCGCGGATCCTCGAGCGCCTCCAGAATCGCCTGCCCCGGGTAGGACAGCCCGGCGCGCGTCGGGTTGGTCAGTGTCAGGTCGAGCACCCTCCCGCCGCCGGCCCGCCGCGCCGCGAGCGCTTCGTTCAGCCGGTTGGGCCGGTAGTCGCCGGGCGTTCTGGAAGAAAAGAACATTCGTGAACCTCCCCGCGGGTGGTGGAGAAATACCTAGCGTCGAAGTAATCGAAACCCGTTTCGGCCTCGCGCCCCGGACTCGTGAGCTTCACAGTGTCTGAATTCACGCGGCGTTACTGAGATGAACTCTCAGTTCCGATCGCGCGTCTTTCTTGATCCTTACCCGCAGCTGATATGGATTCACACCAGGCGCCGACAGCCGGAGGTAGAAGAGGTCACCAGTCTTAGGAGTCGCTAAGAAGAAATGGCCCCGCGCGTCCGTCTGTGTCGAAGCCAGAACCGTGCTCCAGTCGGAATTGCAAAGGGCGACTGTAATGCCTTCTGCCGGTGTCTTTGTGATGCCAATATCCGCGTAACCAGCCAAGGCGCGGCTCACGGCAACTTTCTCCTGTATGAACACAGTCGCTTGAGCGTGCGCCGCGGACGCGGCTAGGGTCAGGAAAAGACACCCCCTTAAGAACTGGCGCTTGGCTTCCATAATCACCTCAGTGGTCATCGGCCGCTTCCGCGACCACAGGGTTGCGCAATTCGCCCAGGCCCTGCACCCGCACGACCACTTCGTCGCCGGCCCGCAGCCAGCGCGGCGGCCGGCGCGCGAAGCCTACGCCCGCCGGCGTCCCGGTCGAGATTACGTCGCCCGGCTCGAGCGTGAAGACGCCGCTCAGAAACTCGATCAGCTCGGGGATCTTGAAAATCAGGTGGCGCGTGTTCGAACTCTGCAGTACTTCGCCGTTGATTTCACACTGAATGTCCAACTCGTGCGGGTCCTCGATTTCGTCCGCCGTCGTGATCCACGGCCCCATCGGGCAGAACGTGTCGAAGGTTTTGCCCATCAGCCATTGCGACGTCATGAGCTGGAAATCGCGCGCGCTGACGTCGTTGACGCAGGTGTAACCGAAGACGTGCTCGCGCCAGTCCTGCGCCGCAATGTGCCGCCCGCCGGTGCCGATCACGACCCCGAATTCGGCCTCGTAATCCGGTTTGCGGGAATTCCGCGGCAGGATGATCGGTGCGCCGGGTCCGGTGACCGCCGTGCCGAACTTGCTGAAGATGGTCGGTACTTGCGGGATCTCCATCTTCGCCTCGGCCGCGTGGTCGCGGTAGTTCAGCCCCACGCAGATGATCTTGGGCGGCTTGGGGATCGGCGCGAACAGGGTGACAGAGCTGAGCGGGATGGCCGCCGCCGCGGGCGCGCCGGCGAGATACGATCGGATGGCCGCCAGCGCCGCGTCGCCGCCCGCGATCACGTCGAGGATTCCATCAAAGCCCGCCTGCTGCAGGCAATGGATCCTGTCTCCGACGACGACCCCGGGCAGCGCCGGCCCGCCCGGCAAAGCGTAGGTCACGAAGCGCATGGTTCGATGCTATCGTAACCCGCCGCCGGCAGGCTTCGCTTGCGCCAAAACGACCGTTTGATATAGTGGAAAATGACCGTGGCGCTATCGTCTAAGGGTTAGGACGGAGCCCTCTCAAGGCTCTAATAGGGGTTCGAATCCCCTTAGCGCTACCATTCCCCGACCTTTCCCATCCAACCAGTTGCAGGCTTTGGCGCGCATCGCGGGCGTCGTCGACCGCGGCGGGAGAGCAGGAGGGGGCAGGGACTCAGTGGGGCGGGGTCGGGCGTCCTTTTTCCCGGCTTCCGTGAGCCGGAGTGTGAATGATCCCTCAGAAAGAGGAACCCTCCGGCGTCGACACAGCGCTACTGTTTTTTCTTGGTTTCCAGCCAGTTCTGCCACCTCTTGCCGTCTTCGCCGAAGTGCTGGCCCGTGATGCTGTCGAGCGCCCGACCCGCCTGGAAGCGGACTAGGTTCTCCTTGTCGCCGATCACCACGGCTACCAGCGGCTCGATGGCGCGGGGATCCTTGAGCGCGCCCAACGCCTGGCAAGCGCCGTTCCGGACACTGTTTGACGAATCCCCAAGGGCTTTCACCAGCGCATCAAACGCCTTGGGCGCCTTGAGATTCAACAAGCCGAATGCCGCCGCTTCCCGGACAGAGGCATCATGGTCCGCCAAGCCGGTGATCAGTAAGTCCGCAGCGCGCCGGTCTTTGGAGACAGCCCATCCGCGCATTGCGCCAGACCGAATCTCGGGATCGCTGTCTTTGGCCAAGACTACCAGCAGGTCCGCGGCCCGCGGGTCCTCGATATAGCCAAGCTGCTCCGCAATTTGCTTCCGGTACTTGCATTTCGGGTCCTTGGCGAGTGCGAACAGCGCCGCGGTGGCTCTCGGGTTTTTCATCCTCGCCAGAGCCTTGATAGCGCCGGAAGCAGCGTTCTCATCGCCGCTCCTCACCGCGGCGAGGAGCGGCTGTAGCGCCGGAGCGCCAATCCTGGCCAACGCTGCCGCGGCGGCGTCAACCTCCAGTCCAAAACCACAGAATCGGTTGCCGCTCTCCTCAACGCACTCGAGTGAGCCGGTGTCGCCAAACAGTCCCATCAGAAACGGAACTGCCGCAGCCGCCTTCTCTCCCATAGCCCCGAGCTTCTCGGCCGCCTGCACCACATCGGTGGTCTTCAGGTACAGTCTTTCAATCTGCTGCCGAATCTCGGGGGAGATCCCGGCAGGGATCTTTGATTTGGGCACGCTCGTCTGCGCGCTCA
>JBEKHU010000154.1:0-6982 GCA_050012115.1 Bryobacteraceae bacterium
CCGCGCTGAAAGGGCTGAAATAGGGCGCCTCGTTGACGATCAGACGGATGCCTTCGCCGTCAGGCGTCGGGATGGTGAACAGCTCAAGGATCTTCGGGTGGCCGCGCCCGGATTCCTCGAGGGAGTAAGCGGACACAAACCGCATCACGTTCGGTTCGCCTTCGAAAAAGAAAGCGCGCGCAACGCGCGCCTCCGGCAGAGCGCAGCCACAGGGCGCGACGATCGGCAGGAAAGCCGCGAATTGCTGTTCGAGGATCCGCTGTGCGCCGCTGGCCTTGCGCATGTTGTCGACACGCCGGTTGATACTCGCCACCGAACCCAGCCCGGCTTGCAGGGAGTACAGCATTGCGACACTCAGCAGCGACACCAGGGTCACTGCGATGAGCACCTCCAGCAGGGTCATCCCGGCGCGGCGGCTCACAGCGGCCCTCCAATGAGTTCCTGCGGATGAGCCAGCATCCATTCCGCGTCGTCGCTGGAAAGGCGCGCGCGCCGGTAGGTCTCCAGGCGCATGCTTTTGCGGCCGGATTCCGTTTGCCACCACAGCTCGAGCTGAATCCGTTCGAGCCCCACCGTGCCGAGCACGGGAGGCATCGTCGCGGCCTCGGCAGGCGTGACCAGCGCCGTCCAACCCGCCTCGATCCCGCTCGTGTATTCCGGGGAAAAGACGCCGCCGAAAGCCTGGCCGTGCGGGATGGAGGGCTGGGCCAGCAGTTCGTCCATCTTACGGTGGGCCAGCGACGCGGCCCGTTCGAGCTCCACCTGCCGGTCGGCGTTGCGCAGGGAAGTCCTCAAGGCCGACAGCCCCGCGGTGACGGCGACCGCCATGATGGCGGTCGCCACCAGCACTTCCAGCAGCGTGAACCCGCGGCGCGTCATTTCACCACCGCGCTCTGGAGTTGAGTCGAGTCGATGACCGGCACGCCGGTAACCGGGTCGATGCGCACCGTGCGTTTGCCGGCATTGGATGTGGACAGCTCCACCGTCACGCTGGGGAAGGCCCCTCCGGGCATCAGCAGGACACTCGGCTCGGGCTGGGGTCCTTCCTCCGGGACCGGGTAGACCTCGGACAGAGTGACACCCTCCGGCAGGCGCAGCGTGCGCAGCGGCGTATTCGGCCCGGCCATCTGGATTGTGGCCAGCTTCTTCACAAACCGCACCTCAATCGGCGACTCGGTCCTTTCCGTGCGACTCATGGCCTGGGAGAGAAACGCCGCCACGTCGTCGGCGGCCACGCGCAGCCGGATCCGCTCCATGCCCCGCGAGATGCCGGGGTAAGAGATTGCGGCGATCAGCGAGATGATGGCGACAACCACCATCATCTCGAGCAGCGTCATGCCGCGCGCGCCGGCGTGCCAACCGCGGCGGGATGAGAGGCTCGCCCGCGGGCCAGCGCATCCACGCCTCCCGCTGGCGGCTATTGGAGTTTGACGGCGCATTTCAGCGGCAGAACACTAGTTCTTCCAGCTCATGATGTCGGCGTTGATGCCCTCGCCTCCCGGCTGCCCGTCGGCGCCATAGCACAGGATGTCGGGCTCGTCGCCATGCTCGCCTGGATACTTATACAAATAGGGATGGCCCCAGGGATCGGGCGGAACATCCTTGGGCATGTAAGGCCCATTCCAGTTCTCCACGCCCTCGGGCTTCACGCGCAGGGCGTTCAACCCCTGGTCGGTCGTGGGGAAAACGCCTGTGTCGAGCTTGTACTGGCCGAGGGCGTCCATGAAGTTGTTGACCTGGACCTTGGCCGCGGTGACTCGCGCCTGGTCGGCTTTCTTGAACATTTGCACGCCGACGACCGCCGCGAACAGGGCGATGATCGTCACCACGACCAGCATTTCGATGAGCGTGATGCCGGCGCGGCGCCGGTTGCGCGGCCGGTGGTGGAGGAGTTGCTGTCTGGCCGTCATGTCTTTAGATTCCCACTTGGTTCGCACGTTCACATTCCCACGTCGTTCAGACTCGTGATCGCCATCATCAGGCTCAGGATCAGCGAGCCGATCACGACGCCCATGAAGAGAATAATCAGCGGCTCGAAAAGCGAGGTGAAGCGCTTGATGGCGGAGCGCGTGTCGGCGTCGTAGATCTCCGCGGCGCGCAGGAACATCGCGTCCAGCCGCCCCGTCTCCTCGCCCACCGCAATCAGATGCGAGAGCAGCGGGGGGAACTGGCCGCTGCGTGTGAGCGGCGCCGAGACGCCCTCGCCGCGCTTGATGCCCTGCGCGACGATTTCGAGCGACTCGCTCATGCGGCGGTTGGTCATGATGGCTCGCGAAATGGTCAGGCTCTGGACCAGCGGCACGCCGTTCGAGATCAGGGTCCCCATGGCCCGCGCGAACTGCGCCGATTGCGCTTTCCGGATGACATCGCCGAGCATCGGAATCCGCAATTTGAAGCCGTCCCACCACATCCGCCCGGCGGGCGTGTTGATATGGAACCGCAGCGCCGCGGCCGCGGCGGCGAGCGCCAGCATCGCCCACAGGCCATAGGCCTTGACGATTTCACTGGTCTGGAGCAGGATCTGCGTCGGCAACGGGATCTTCATGTGCGACTCGGCGAAGACGCTGGCGAATCGCGGCACGACGAAGTACAGCAGCAGAGTGATAGACCCCAGGCCGACCAAAGACAGAAGCGCCGGGTAAACCATGGCGCTGACGATGTAGCCGCGCAATTCGTCGCGCGTGCGCTCGTATTCGGCGAGCCGTTCAAAGATAGGGGCCAGCGAGCCCGAAGCCTCGCCGGCGCGCACCATGTTGACGTAGATGTCGGTGAAGTAGTCCGGGCAGGCCGCGAGCGCATCGCCGAGTGAGTGGCCGCTCTTCAGCGCGCGCAGCACATCGTTCACGGCCGTGCGGAACACCTCGCGCTCGGTCAGCTCCGAGGTGATGGACAGCGCGCGATCCAGCGGGATGCCCGCCGTCAGCAGGGTCGCAATCTCCTGGGTGAAGAACAGGACGTCGCGGCGGCGTCCGAACTTCAGCCGCGGCAGCTTCCATTCGCGGCGCTGGGGCGGGCGTGAGCCGACGTACACGGGCAGCAGGCCCTGGCGCCTCAATTCGTGCGCGGCCAGCTTCTCGGTCTCGGCGCTCAATGTGCCGGCGCGGCTCTTGCCGTCGGCCGCCACCGCGCGGAAATGAAACGTCGCAGGCATGCGGCCTCAAAACTCCTGGGTCACGCGGATCACTTCGTCGGCCGTCGTCACGCCGCCGGCGACCTTCAGCCAGCCGTCCTCCCGCAGCGCGCGCATCCCGTTCTGGCGGGCCAGTTGGGTCAGTTCGCCGGCGTCGGCGTTGGCCATAATGCGCTTGCGAATGCCCTCATTCAGCTCCATCAGCTCGAAGATGCCCACGCGCCCTTTGTAGCCGGTGCCGAAACAGCGCTCGCACCCCCGCCCGCGCCACGACGGAATCATCTCGCCGTACGGGCTCATCCGCTCCCCGTCTGCGACCTGGCAGGAGCTGCAGATGACGCGCACCAGCCGCTGCGCCAGCACCGCCACGACGGACGAAGAGATCAGGTAGTTCTCCACGCCCATATCCGTGAGACGCGTGATCGCGCTCGGCGCGTCGTTGGTGTGCAAGGTGGAATAGACGAAGTGGCCGGTCAGCGCCGCGCGGATCGCTACGTCGGCGGTCTCCCGGTCGCGGATCTCGCCCACCATGATCACGTCCGGGTCCTGCCGCACGATGTGCCGCAGCCCGGCCGCGAAGGTCAATCCGATCTGCGTATTGACGTGGATCTGGTTGATCCCGTCCATCTGATATTCAACCGGGTCTTCGATCGTGATGATCTTCTTGTCGGTCTGGTTGATGCGCTTCAGCGCCGAATAAAGTGTCGTGCTCTTGCCGCTGCCCGTGGGGCCGGTTACCAGAAAGATGCCGTGTGGCAAGGAGGTGAAATGCTCCATCCGCCCCAGCATCAGCGGATCGAAGCCCAGGTTCCGCAGGTCGTAGAAGTCCCCCGCCGAGCGGTCCAGCAGGCGCATCACCACGCTCTCGCCATACAGCGTCGGCAGCGTCGAGACGCGCAGATCGACCTCGCGCCCCAGCGCCTTCACCTTGATGCGGCCGTCCTGCGGGAGCCGCCGCTCGGCGATGTTCAGGCGGGCCATCAGCTTCACGCGCGAGATTATCGCGGCTTTCAACTCGCGCGGCGGGGCCTCTTCCTCGTGCAGCACGCCGTCAATCCGGTAGCGGACGCGAAACTCCTTCTCGAAGGGCTCGATGTGTATGTCGCTGGCGCGCCGCTCCACCGCCGCGGCGATCATCGCGTTGACTAAGCGGATCACCGGCGCCTCGCTGGCCATGTCCCGCAAATGCTCGAGGTCGGCGGCCGCCTCCTCGCCATCGCGGGACAGCACCGTGCTCTCCTTCTCGGCCTCGCCGTAATAGCTTTCGAGCGTGTCCAGAATCTCCGCCTCGGGCGCGATCTCCGGCACAATCTCGAGCCCGGTCGCCATGCGGGCGGCCGACAGCGTCTCGAAGTCCAGCGGGTCGGCCATGGCCAGCACCAGGGTGTGGCCATCGATGCGCAACGGCACGATCTTCGCCTGGCGCAGGAACTGGCTCGAAAGGCGCTCGATTTCGGGTGAGACCGCGGGCGCGCCATCGATATGGGCAATCGGCACCCCGAGTTGGTCCGAGAGCGCCTGCAGCAGATCCCTCTGCGCGATGAAACCGAGGTCGATGAGAATGCGCCCCAGCTTGTCGCCCCGCTCGCGCTGGATCTCCAGCGCGCGCTCCAGGTCCTCGCGCGTCACCAGCGCGCGTTCCAGCAGAATTTCACCCAGTTTCTTCATGCGGACCTGTTCATCGGGCCTGCTGCGGATCGCGCCGGCTCACTCCATCTTCACTTTCAGGATGCCCGCGAGCTGATCGCGCGGGATCTTGCCCGCCGCGGCGTCCAGCAGATCTTTCTTCTTCGCGCTGAGAGAAATCGAGTCCGGGAGCCCGCTGCTGTCCTCATAGTCCGAGTAGTCGAAATCGACGTTGACCAGCAGGCGCTCTTCCGGCGAAAGATGCTCCAACGGTTTGACGGCCTCCAGCAGCAGGCCCTCCAGGAACTGGCGGAACTCCGGCAGGCGCTTCAACTTATTCTCCCGAATCCGGTCCTTCTTCGCTTTGTTTAGGCCGCCGGCCAAACCGATCAGCGGAGACACCCGGGAGAGGTTGACCTCGAAGCTGATCAACACGCCATAGCCCTCGATGGACAGGGCCCGGGCGTGCGTGATCTGTTCGATCGTATCGATGGCATACGTCTCCATCGCCTTGTCGCACACCCGCTCAACCGCCTTCACCTCCGCGCGCAACGGGCCGGTGGCCGCAGCCGCCGTCTGCGCGCAAGCCAGCCCCGCCACCGCCAGCAACAGGCACGCCGCCAGGGTGCGCATCAATCACCTCCGCCCCGGCGCGCCGAAAGCATGGCGAAATTCAGCCGCCGCTCATACGTCTCCAGCGCGTAGCGGACCGCCTGCAGATCCGCCTGCCGCTTCTTATCCGACTGCTGTTCGTAATTCGCGACATCGAGCTTCTCCCGCTCGGCCACCTGCCGCTCCATCTGGACCAGCGCCGGTCGCACTTCATTCTGGAATCGCTGCTCCAGCGCGGCGTTGACCGCCGCCGGCAGCCGCCGCTCGATCTCCTTTTGCGCCTCGGCCTGAATCCGCGCCCGATCCCCGGCTGCGGCGCGAGAGCCGTTGCGGCCGGGGGCCGGGCCAGTAGACCATGCGTCACGATCGCCAGCGAAAGCATGGCGGCGGAAGCAAAACCCAATTGGGGACCTGCTTTCCACATCCGCCGCCACCAAGGCTCAGGCAGGCCTGTATCGGACACAAAAACGATGCGGCGAGGCGGCTCGACCTGGGGCAGACTCCGCACGGCCGTGAGCGTCGCCTGCCAGCGGCTCAGCTCCATCCGGCACTTCTCGCACGAGTTGAGGTGACGCTCGCACTCCGCCGCCTCCGCGGCCGGCAGTTCTCCGAGCCCGTACCCTCTCCAGTCGAACGCTTGGCAATCCATCGCCCACTCCTTCATTCCACCGGCGGGTTCGCGCCCGTCGCGCCCCCCGCCGGGGCCAGCAAGCCTCGCAACGCCTCCAGACCCGTGTACACGCGCGACTTCACGGTCGAGGCCGGCGTGTCCAGAATCGAGGCAATCTCTGCAAACTTGAATCCTTCGCAAACCTTCAACACAACCGCTTCCCTCTGATCCGCCGTGAGCAGCGCCAACGCCCCCCGCACGGCGATCGAAACCTCGATCGAGGCCATCCCAAACACGGCCGCCTGGCCCGTCGCCTGCTCCGGCGCATTCTCCGGCGCCTGGCCCTCCAGCCGCCGCCGCCGCAGCAGGCTCACCGCCTCGTTGTGCGCGATGCGGTACAGCCACGGCCCAAATCGCGCCGGATCGTCCAATCGGCCCAGGTTCTGATACGCCTTCAGAAACGTCTCCTGCGCCAGATCAAACGCTTCATCGGCATCCGGAGAAAGCCGTAGCAGATAGTTGTAAATCCGCTTCTCCCACCGCGTGACGAGTGCGTTAAAGGCCTCCACGTGGCCCTCGCGGGCACGCCAGACCAGGTCCCGATCATCTGCCTCGCGGAAGATCAACCAGCGTTTCTCCACAGCCTCCGGCCGGATCTGTCTGATTCTAGGACGCCCGTCGCGGGAGGAAAGTCGGACCCGCCGAAACAATTGAAAACTTTCCTGCGGGCCAAGGCCATTGACCCACAATCGTCAACCGGCCTTGCTGTTGTTCAGTCTCCCATGGAACGAACCGCATGGTACCGCGCCGCGCCCGTGGTTTCAGAGCCCCGACCGCTCGTTTCTGAGCCGCGACCGCGCGTTTCTGAGCCGCGACCGTAAGGGAGTCTCCATGGCCCTTCGGGCCACCCATCAGGATGAAAGTCGCGACTGTGTGTGGTGGGGCAGACGGCCACGTCTGCGCCGGACCGCCAGGTCCGGCTCTTCAACGCGACTTTCAACGGA
>JBEKHU010000155.1:0-6980 GCA_050012115.1 Bryobacteraceae bacterium
GCGTCCCCCCGTGGACGCTTTGGTGTGTCCCCGCGCACCACCTCTTTGACGGAGCCGCGACTGCGCGTTTCTGAGCCGTGACCGTAAGGGAGCGGTTCTTTCGGCATGTCTGACCGATCCGTTTCAGAGCCGCGACCCTCACTCGCGCGGGGGACACCGAGGCCCACTCACTCCCCAACCACGATCACCAAGCTCTCTGCCGAGGGCGACACCAAGGCGTCCCCCCGTGGACGCTTTGGTGTGTCCCCGCGCACCACCTCATTGACTGAGCCGCGACCGCGCGTTTCAGAGCCGCGACCGTAAGGGAGCGGATGTGTTGTGACAGAGCCGTGACCGCCGTTTCAGAGCCGTGACCGTAAGGAAGCAGTTCTGACGGGCCGTCCGGCCGAGCCGTGCCCACAGGAAGCGGTTCCGGGTCCGTTCTCGGACTTGAGTGACACTCGACCGCGTTTGCGCTTCGGAGTCCGTTCATCATTTTTCGGATTCGCGCCTGTGGGAATGTGGGAATCGCGCCGCGCGATTTCCAAGGGCGGTGGGAAGGGTGGGAAACCTGCAGCAGGTTTTCTACGCTTTCCACGGGCCGTCATTTCCACAGGCTCTTGCCGTTCATCAATTCCCAACCGTCGTCTCAGCCTGACGCTCTGTGCGCGCTGAACCGTCGCCGCGTCCGCGCGGGAGCGGTCTCCGTGCGGGAATCTCAAAGCGGCAGGCTACAGCTTGCGCAGCGCCGCCAGCCGCGGGTTGACGTACTGCTCGGCGCAGTTGCACTCGGTCGTGTTGCGGTTGGCGCCGCAGTGCGGGCACAGGCCCTTGCACTCCGGCTGGCAGAAGTGCTGCATCGGCTGATTGACGATGATGAAATCGCGCACGCCGTCGCGCAGCGCCACGCCGTCGCCTTCGTAAAACGACAGGTCGATCTCGCCCTCCTCCAGCCGGACTTCGGCGTGATTGCCCAGCTTCGGCAGCGGGCGGAAGAACAGATCGTAAGCCGTGTCGATGTGCTCCGGCGCGGGTTCGAGGCACCGGTCGCAGTCGCACTCGAACTCGGCCTCCACCGTGCCGCGGATGCGGATCTCGCCTAGCGTGGTGCGCAACAGTTCGGCCTGCCCCGACGTCCGCAGCGCCCCCTTCTGGCGCAGGCCTTCGCCGAAATCGATATCGCCGGGCCGGTAGGAGAGATCGAAAAGGATCGGATGGTGTTCGAGTTCGGTGAGTGAAAAGAACATCGGCGGGCCCTCTTGTTTGGGGCGCGAGACAGCGCTGCCTCCATCATACGCCCGATCCGCCGCCGCGCCGCCTCTTGTGGGGCAGGCTTTCCAGCCTGCGAGCCGGCTTTCTAGCCGGCTCCGTCGTCCCGATCTCCCGAGCGTTCTACAGCCGCACACATTGCTCTCGATCCAGCGTTGCAGCGAGCCGTGACCACAGGGAGCGGTGTTGCGTCGTTCTGCTCCTTCTGCGCCTTGGGATCCTCTCGCTCGGGGCGCGGGAACCCCCTCTCTCGCCGGGGACACCGAGGCCCACCCACTCGCCAACCACGACCACTCCTCGCTCTGCCGAGGGCGACACCAAGGCGTCCGCCCCGGACGCCGCAGGTGTGTCCCCGTGCGAGAGACCACACGATGGCCACGCCTCTCGCGCGCTGGACACCGAGGTCGGCCGCCCACCCCGCATCGGACAACGCCCTCCGCAAAGCCTCTTCCAGGAGGACCCTATGCTAACTTTGTCCCATGGCTGTGCCGCCCGTTCTGCCCCAGGCTGTGCCGTCAGTGTTACCCCAGGCTTTGCCGTCAGTTCTAGACGATCCGCTGCGCTTCGACCGCTCCGCCCCGCCCGCCGCTGTGGTGATCTTCGGAGCCAATGGCGACCTCACGCGCCGCAAACTCATGCCCGCGCTCTACCGCCTGGCCTTCGAGCGCCGGCTCGCGCCGGGCTTCGCCGTCGTCGGCATCTCGCGCACCCCGCTCTCCGACGCGGATTTCCGCGCCCGCATGCGCTCCGGCGTCGAGCAGTTCCTCGAGGACTCGCCCTTCGAGCCCGCCCTGTGGGACGAGTTCGAACGCGGCCTGTTCTACCTCGCCGGCGACCTCGAAGACGCCGTCCTGTACACTGACCTGCGCGCCCGGCTCGGCACCGTTTCTGCCGCGCGCCAGACCGCCGGCAACGTGCTCTTCTATCTCTCGACGCAGCCCAGCTACTATGCGCGTGTCGCTGAGGGCATCGCCTCGGCCGGTCTCCAACACGCCGCCGAGCCTGGCGCCTGGCGACGCATCATCATCGAGAAGCCCTTCGGCCACGATCAGTCCAGCGCCCGCGAGTTAAACTCCCGTCTGCAAGGCGTCTTCGCCGAGCCCGGCATCTACCGCATCGATCATTACCTCGGTAAGGAGACCGTCCAGAACATCCTCGCCTTCCGCTTCGGCAACGGCATCTTCGAGCCGCTCTGGAACCGCCGCTACGTCGACCATGTCCAGATCACCGCAGCCGAGTCCATCGGCGTAGAAGGTCGTGGCGCCTACTACCAGGAAGCCGGCGCCCTGCGCGACATGATTCAGAACCACCTCCTGCAGGTCATGGCCACCATCGCCATGGAGCCGCCCGCGGTCTTCGAATCCGCTGCCGTGCGCGACGAGCGCGCCAAGCTCCTGCGCTCCATCCGCATCCTCCCGCCCGACGAGGTCGCCGCCCACGCCGTCGCCGGCCAGTACGGCCCGGCCGAGGTCGGCGGCAACCACGTCCCCGGCTTCCGCCAGGAACAGGGCGTCTCCCCCGACGCCCGCACTGAGACTTACGCCGCCGTGACGCTGTTCGTCGAAAACTGGCGCTGGGCCGGCGTGCCGTTCTACCTCCGCTCCGGCAAGCGCCTGCCCAAGCGCGTCACCGACATCGCCATCCAGTTCCATACCGCGCCGCTGAGCCTGTTCGCCGACGGCGAGCCCGGCCGCTGGCCCAACCTGCTGGTTGTCCGGATCCAGCCCGAAGAGGGCATCTCGCTGCGTTTCTTCTCAAAGCGCCCCGGCGCCGGAATGACGTTGCGCCCCGTCACCATGGATTTCAATTACGGCACCAGCTTCGGCGAGCGCTCGCCCTCGGCCTACGAAACGCTGCTGCTCGACGCCCTCCAGGGCGACCCGACGCTCTACACCCGCGAGGACATGGTCGAGGCCAGTTGGGCCGTCGTGCAGCCCATTCTCGATCTCTGGGCCAACGCGCCCTTCGACTTCCCCAACTACCCCGCCGGCGCCTTGGGGCCACCCGAGTCTGACGCCATGCTCGCCCGCCGCGGCCACGCCTGGAGAATCCCATGAGGCCGCCATGCCCGTAGAAGCCCCCGCCCTGCTGCACGAGCTCAGTCAGACCTGGCGCTCCTTCGGCCACGAGCAGGGAAGCGAACTCCTCCGCGCCTGCGCCATGACGCTCATCGTCGCCGCCGCCGAAGGCGACGACCCGCAGGAGCTCGGCCTGATCCTCTCCTCGCTCATGCGGCTGCACCCCTCGCGCACCATCGTCCTGCGCGCCTGTCCCAAGCGCGACCAGATCGACGCCCGCACTTCGGTCCAGTGCTGGATGCCCTTCGGCCGCCGTCAGCAGATCTGCGGAGAGTGGATTGAAATCTCCGCCGGCGCGGGCCAGCTGGCCGAGGTCGTCCCCCTGCTGCTCGGCCTTACCGTGCCCGACCTGCCCGTTGTCCTCTGGATGCGCCACACCGCGCTCAGCTACCTCGACTCGCTGCGCCCTGTCCTGTCGCTCGCAACTCGTGTGATCGTAGACACTTCGGAGGCCCTCGATGCCGCTCCAGCCCTGGCCGCCGTCCAGTCTCTGTCCTCCGGGCCCTGGCGCCTCGCCGACCTGGCCTGGGGCCGCGTCACCCGCTGGCGCAAAGCCTTAGCCGGAATGCTTGGTCCCTTGCCCGCGCCGCGCACCGGCCTCCTCCAATGGGCCGGCGAGCGTATGTCCATGCCAGCGTGTTACTTAGCCGCCTGGCTGCGCGCCTCGTTCCCCGGACTCGAGCTCGAACTTTCTTCCTGCGACCCCGTCCTCCCGCCGGCTCGCGTCGGCCGCATCCGCGTCGTGCAACTCATTGGATCGGGGCTGGATATCCGTCTCGAACGCCCTGCCGGAGGCTCCTCTGTGGCCGTGTTTAGCAACGGTCTTGAGAGTGGGCTCGTCTTCCCCAGTCTTGATGAAGCGGCTTTGCTGGCGGAGGAGCTCGGCATCGCCGCGCGGGACCGCATTTTCGAGACGGCTCTGGCCCGTGCGCAGGCCGTATGAGATTGAATCCACACATCTTTGCCGATGCCCGGGGCGCGGCCGGGGCCTGCGCCGCGTATATCGCAACTACCTTGCGCCAGGAGCTCGCAGCGAACCCGGTGGCGACCCTCGCCGTGAGCGGCGGCTCGACCCCCCGCCTGATGTTCGATGCCCTTGTAAATGAGTCACTTGCGTGGGCGCGCATCCACATCTTTTTCGTCGATGAACGCCCTGTGCCGCCGGGCGATCCGCAGAGCAACTACACCCTCTGCGAGACCCACCTTTTGACCCCCGCCGGCGTGCCCGCAGCCAACGTCCACCGGATCCTCGCCGAGCGCGGTCCGGCCGTCGCCGCAGCACTCTATGCCGCTGAAATCACAGCACTTTTCGGCAACAGTAGCTCCGCGGAAGAACCGCGTTTTACGGTGGTGCAGTGCGGCATTGGGTCGGACTGCCACACGGCCAGTCTGTTCCCCGGCGAGCCGTTGATCGACGACCGGGAGGGGCTGGTCGCGGCCGTCGAAGCCGCCAAACTGAACCAGGCCCGGATCACGATGCTGCCTCGTATTCTATTGAATGCAAATAACTTGGTAGTGCTGGCCAGCGGCGAAGACAAAGCCTGGGCGCTCAACCAGATCTTCCACGCGCCGTTCGATCTCCAACGCTACCCCGCGCAACTGCTTGTTCATCGACGCGATAGCGAATTCTTCCTGGATCAGGCCGCCGCCGTCCGTCTGGGGTGAGCCGTCCCCATGCCGAAAGAGGGACAAAACCAGCGTCAAAATGGCCGTCGCAGCCGGTCTCAGGCGAAACGCGGTAAAATACCGATAAGTCCTTTAGAACACCGTAGTTACACGGTGAAAGCGCAAAAACGTGTCTGTTAATGTGAATAAGTCCTTTGATTGCCACAGATCCACCGTGACGCACGGTGAAGCATGTTAATGTGCGTACTTAATGTGAGTAAGTCCAATCATTGCAACAGATCCACCGTGACGCACGGTGAACCATGTTAATGTGCGTCAAAATGCATGTTAAATTCGCCTAAGTCCTTTGCTTGCCACAGATCCACCGTGAAGCACCGTGACAGTCGCGTAAGTCATTTAGAATGTGGTAGTTGCGCGTATGGTGTGCACGCATTCTCCGCCAATTTCGGCTAAGTCCTTTAGAAAACCGTAGTTGCGCGGAATGGCAAAAAACCGGTGTTTTCACGGTCAAAACACGGTAAAAACCGTGTTTTTCACGGTGAATTTGAAATTGGCGCGCGGCGACGCGCACAACAATCTGACCGCTCGGACCCCGGTTGCGAGTGTCACATCGCATCGACTACGAAGATTTTCGTTGACACTACGAATTGATTCGTAGTAAATTCGGGGCGTGAACGGAAAGTTGCCCAAACCGACTCCCGCCGAGACCGAAATCCTCAACGTCCTGTGGGACCAGGGGCCTTGCATGGTCAAACAGGTGCAGGCCCGGCTGGCGGAGCAGCGCGCCGGGGAGCCGCGCCCGTCGGGCTACACCACGATTCTGAAGTTGATGCAGATCATGGCCGAAAAGGGGCTGCTGCGGCGCGTCGAGGGCGAAGGCCGGGCGCACGTCTATATCCCTGTGATTCAACGGGATACGGCGCAGCGCCAGATGGTCCGCGAGCTCGTGGACCGGCTCTTTGGAGGCAGTCCGGCGCAGATGGTTCTGCAGGCGCTGGAGGAGCGGCCGGCGACAGCCGAGGAGCTGGACGAGATCCGGCGGCTGATTGAAGCGCGTTCCGAGGGAGGTGCGGAATGAGTGTTCAACTCGCGTGGGCGCTCGTCCATTTCCTGTGGCAGGGTTTAGTAATTGCCGCCATCTTATGGATTGCATTGCAGTTATTGCGTGAGGCAGCGGCGCGGTATAAGGCCTGCGCGGCGGCGCTGGCGCTGATGGCGCTGGCTCCGGTGGCGACGTTCCTGTGGCTGACGCCGCATACCACGAAGCTCGGCGGGACGCCGGGCCTGATTCTCGACAGCGCCGATTTACCGGCGCTCGGTCCGGTCCAGACAAGCTGGCTCGAAAGCCACGCAACCTGGCTGCTAACTCTATGGCTGGCCGGGGTTTGCCTGCTGCTGATGCGGGCCGTGGCGGCGTGGCTGCGGGCGCGGCGACTGGTCACGCGGGAGCTGGCGCCGTTGCCGCCGGAAATCGACCGCGCGGCCGTACGTCTGGCCAGTGCGCTGGGGGTGAGAGGCGTGCGCTTTCACGCCTCGGCGCGGGTCGCCTCGGCGCTGGTTTTCGGCTGGCTGAAGCCGGTGATCGTGCTGCCCGCGGCGGCCATCGGGCGGCTGAGCGAGGCCGAAATCGAGGCCTTGCTGGCGCATGAACTGGCTCATGTAATGCGTCAGGATTTCCTGGTCAACCTGTTGCAAACATTTGCCGAATGCGCGTTGTTCTACCACCCCTGCGTGTGGTGGGTGAGCGCCCGGATGCGGCACGAGCGCGAACTGTGTTGTGACGACATCGCCGTGGCCGTTTGCCGCGACGAAGTCCTGTATTCCAAAGCACTTCTACGACTGGAGGAACTGCGTATGGAACCGGCCCTGGCCGCCACGGGTGGCCGTCTGAGAGAACGGATCAGGCGCCTCTTGAACGCCCCCGAAAGCAGCCGCATTTCGGCCGCCCCGGTGGTGGCCCTGGCGCTGTTGATCGGCGTTTCCGTGGCTCTGCTGGCGCAGAATCCGCCCCCGCCGCCCGCTCCTCCA
>JBEKHU010000156.1:0-6956 GCA_050012115.1 Bryobacteraceae bacterium
CACCTGGCGCAGAGCGTGTTCCGCGCCGTCCCGAAAGCGGTGGGGCACCGGCAGCCACGCCAGCAGCCGGTGCCAGAAGGTTTCGAAGACCGGGATCAGAACAATCGCCGCGACGCCCGCCAGGCCGATCACGCCGACGGGCCTGGCGGCGCGCGCGAGCCAGCCGGGCGTGACGGGCAGGGTCAGCAGAATAGTCCCACTGATGGCCAGTAGGAACAACGCGTCGACGACGCGCTCGGCGAAGACGGTGGTCAGGACGAAGACTTTGCTCATGCCCGTGCGCGCGCAGATCATCAGAGTGCGCACGAGTTCGCCCGCGCGCGCCGGCAGCAGGTTGTTGCCCAGATATCCGGCCGCGGTGGCCCAGAAGGCCTGTGGAACGGGCACGCGCCGGTCGGCGGACAGGACGACGCGCCAGCGCAGCGAGCGCGCCAGCAGATTGAAAGAGATGATGGCCAGCACGAGCGCGATCAGCGGCAGGCGGGCCCCGCGCAGAGTGGTCCACACCTTCAGCCACGCAATGCCGCGCAGCGAGAAGTAGAGCAGGATGGCGGCCAGAGCCAGCGCGAACACCCAATAAGCCGCATGCGGGCGGGGCGTCGCGGCGATCTCGTTCGGTTCAGACATGAAGCTGGAATCTGGCGGGCATTCAGGATTCAGGACGCTCCGGCGCCCGGTCGCCGGCCCGGCGCACACAATGGCGCAGTGAATCTCTGGCGCGCCCGTGGCCCGGCGCCGCCCACGAACCTTCAGAATACCATCGGAATTATTGGGAGCCGCGGCGGGCGAGCGTTGAATGCGCAAGCACGGCGCCGATAGCCGAACAATCCCGGCGCAGCGCCCTCGCGCAGGCAGATTACACCTGATCGATCAAGCGCAGTTAAGAAGGAGCGCTCGCCGTCTGCTTCTCCGTGGCCGGGGCTTGAGCCGGCGCCACGGCGCGCAGAAACTCCTCGGCCGTCGTCGGACATTGGATGGTGAGCCGAGGAGGTATCGGGCGCAGCGGCACCCGGAACAGGACAATCGGCTTGTGCGCGGTGCGGTGGTAGCAGGTCCAACAGGAGGCGCTGCCACCCTGAGCGGCAAAACGGACCCGGAGGTCGCGCGCAAAGGCGCTTCCCCACAGGGATCGGAACGATTGCGTCGTCAGACTGCCGAAAACCTCGAGCGGGGTGCCGGAAAAACAGCAGAACCCGAGGTCGCCATTCGAATAGATATTCGGACAACGGTGCGGCTTGGCGCAAGTGAGCGCTCCGCGCCGCACGAAATCGAGCCGCCTTGCCTGGGCCGGGCTCTCAGAAGCGTAGACGTAACGGCTGAGATTGGACTTGACTGGCACAAGCTGGTCGTCGACGCTGGTTCCGGCGAAATCGTGGGGGCACAGGCTCTTCAGGGAAAACATGTCTGCGCCGACGTCCTGGGCCATCCGCAGCAGATCCGGAAGCTGGGCTTCATTCTCGCGGTTGGCTAGCGTGCGGAACTCGATCGCCGGATAAGCAACCTTCAGCCGCTCCCGGATCTTCACCAGCCGGCGTGCCGTGTCGAGGACCTTGTTCAATCCGCCGCCCGTGCGGTACTTCTCGTGGGTCGCCTGGTCCACGCCGTCCACGCACACGATGAGCACCCTGGGCTGCGCCGCGACCAGCGATTCAAGTTGCCGCTCGCTGTTGGCCACTGTGCCGTTGGTGCTGATGAGGCTCATGATGTCGTGGCGGCTGGCATACTCAATCATCTCCGCCACGCGCGGGTGCATCAGCGGCTCGCCCCAGTCCCAGAACAGCATCAGCATGAGCACGTCCCGCAACTCGTCGATCGTCCGGCGGTAGAGATCGAAGTCCAGATGTTGCGCCGGGCGGCCCAGCGCCTTGTTCCCGGTCGGGCACGCCGGACAACTCAGGTTGCAGTAAGTCGTCACGCCGATGTGCAGCAGGTGCGGCAGGGCCGGCAGCCGGTAGCCGAGGTGGCGGTGGTTGATCATTTGGAGCGCCAGATTGCGCCTTCTGGCCGCCGTCAGCCGGCAGTCGTAGAGTACGCCTTCCTCCTCGATGGGCAGGCTGTCGCGGGTCAGCAGATCCCAGGACAGCCGGGAGACGCCGCGCACCGACGACGCGAGACGGGACATGGCAGGGTGGATCATGATCAATATTCCTTCGGGCCGGCACGGCGGCGCGAGGCCCCAGGAAGCGCGAACCGTCGCGGGTTCTTCTCCTTTGGCACGTTCGTCACCATCTCCCAGAATAGGCGGTTGGATTGGCGGCAGGCCTCGAGCGGGTCTGGCCAGGACATGGCGCCGACCCTGCTGCTGGCCAGCACGCGGCAGCCGCAGGCCAGCGCTTCCACGGCCAGACGGCCGAAGGCGTGGAGCATAACTGGGTCGACGACGACAGCCTGATACTGATTCAGCAATTCCGGCATGCGCCCGTATGGAATGGACAGGTAATCGACATACTCCACCGCGTAGCCGTTGTCCCGCGCGCGGCATTCTGCCGACGGGGAGACGCGAATCGCGTCGCCCGTGATGAGCGCGGCCCGTTTGCGCTGTTCGAACGGGACGTAGCTCCGGAAGCGTTCGAAATCAAGCGCAGGCGCAATCTCGAACTGCGGGACGTCGATCCGGATTAGCTGGTTGATCGCCTGGCGGTGCAGCGGCGACAGGAAATGGACCGCGTCGCAGATGTTGTACAGCCGCTCGAACGCCTTCCGAACCGAGTTGCCGCAGGAGCACCCCACAAACCGGACCGGCTCCGTGGCCAGGCACCGCCCATCCCGATAGGCACAGGGATGCACATCCCTCTCGCTCCGGATTACGTAGCCCTGGTAGCCGGCCAGGCGGCGGCGCCAAAGCTCGGCCCAGGCGACCTCTGAACGGAATGCCAGCGCTCTCAGCGGCGAACGCGCCAGCCACGCCCGCGCCCTTGCTTTCACGCCGGAACCGGTCGAGCCTTTCGAGAGCCGCGCGGCGGGCCGCAGATTGGCGAGAATCACGGAGTCGAAGCGATCGACATCCACTGGGCTGTCCGGCAGCACGGTCTCCACCGTGACGCCGGGGGGAGCGTGCGCCAGATGGTCGCGCAGGCTGATCTCAGCGCCGCCAGGACTGCCGATTGGCACGGAATGGACGAGCAGAACACGCATCGCCGACACGGGCCGCGGCCCCGGGAACCAGAGCACAGCCCCGACCTCGCGCACTCGCCTTCCGCTCCGGTGGAATGCGCCGCCCCATTCTCCGTAGCGGACGATGCACGCCGAGATTACAGTCTTATACTCGGCGGATCGAATCCAGAATACACCGATCCCTGACGGCGCCGCGCGCGGGAGCGAGGGGCCGCAAGCGAGTATTTGTTCGAAGCGGCGTCGGAACGCTGACCCGTTTCAATCGCACGTGGACGATTGCGACGCGAGCGGCGGAGCGGGCCTCAGGAGCTGCCACCGGCCGCGGAGAGCGCCGCGCGCAAGGCGCCCAGCAACAGGCCGCGCGCGGACTCCAGATAGAAGTGGCCGCCGGGAAACTCGTGGCGCTCGAACTGGGCCGTGGATTGTTCGCGCCAGGCATCGAGGTGTTCGGAGGTCACGTTCGGATCGGCGTCGCCGCCATAGGCGTAAATCGGGAGCGCCAGCGGCGCTTCCGGCCAGTAGGCGTAACAGCGGTAAAGGCGCGCGTCGCTCAGCAGCGCGGGCAGGGCCAGCTTCATCAGCTCGGGGTTGTTGAGGATGCTCGGCGGGAACCCTTCCAGCCGCCGTAGCCCCTCGATGAAATCGCGCAGCGGCGGCTCGGGGCCGGGATTGTAGTGCAGCCGGAACTGCGGCGCGCGGGCGCCCGAGACGTGCAGGCTCAGCGGCATGCGCAGGCCGGCGCGGCGCAGCGCGCGCGTCAATTCAAAAGCAATGCCGGCGCCCATGCTGTGCCCGAAGAACGTGTAGGGAGCGTCCAGGTGGGGCCGGATGGCGTCGAGCAGGGCGGCCACCAGCGCTTCCATGTTTTCCAGAGGAGGCTCGCTGGCCCGCGACTCGCGGCCCGGCAAACGCACCGGAACGATGTGCGCCACGCCGGCCAGCGCTTCGCGCCAGGCGCGGTAAGCGAGTGTCCCGCCGCCCGCCCAGGGAAAGCAGAACAGGCGCACGCGCGCTGGCGCGGCCGCATGGATGCCGGAAAACCACACGTTCGATTCGTCCCGTCCGCCCGACGCCCGTTGTCTCAGGCGCAAAGTGAGCAGGCGGCGTTTTTCGTCGCTCAGGACGGGCTTCGCGGCCTGCGGCGTATGGACGCGCTTGGGCCGGTGCAGCAGCTCCTGGAGATAGCTTTCGAAAGGCTCCGCGGTGAGATGCGCGGCGTAGTCGAGCGCGGCCTTGCGCGAGGCGCGCGCCAGTTCCTCCCACTGTGCGCGATCGTTCAGCAGCCGCCACAGCACCTCCACCCACGGGCGCGGATCCTGCGGCGGAACGTCGGCCACGGGGACCAGGTTGGAATCGAGGGTCGGTTTATAGCGAACGATCGGCCGGACGCGGATCAGGTACGGCACGCCGAGTTTGGCCTCGTGCAATCCGCCCACGTCGCTAGCCAGAACCGGCACGCCGCGGCTCATCGACTCGAGCACCACCCGCGAGCGCGCCTCGGCCCACACCGACGGCACCAGCATCACGCGCGTCTGGGCGAGCAGGTCGTCCATGTTGTCGTACGGTCCGATCAGTTGAATGTTGGGGCGTCGGCGCAGCTCCTCCAGTTCCTCCGGCTGCGTGCCCCACAGCGGCACGGCGGCAAACTGCACGCCCGGCATCAGGTCCGCGATGCCCAGGAAGATGGAGATCCCTTTCACCGCGCACGGGTTGACCATCGCGACATACGGATTGTCCCAGCGTCCGAGATCGGGGAATGCGCTGCCCGCCTCGAGCAGCGAGATCGGCACGTGCACGGCGTCCAGGCCGCTCCACTCGCGCACGTAATTGGCGACGTAGTGACTGACGCCGACCACGCCGTCGGCGCCCTTGAGTTGCTCCGTCTTTGTCGCGCTCACCATCGAGCTGTCGGGTCCGAAGGGGACGGCGATGGTCGCGCGCACCAGGTAAACGACCCGCGCGCGCGGGGCCTTCAAGGCCAGGTCGAACAGAATCTGGCCCGGATCGTCGGTGGAGGTGACGATGATGTCGGGGTCGAATTCGTTGATCTGCGCCTGGAAGAACGGCCGCAGGTGCGGGCTCAACGAAAGCGTCCGCACGTCCACGCCATTCAGTTGGAAACGCGCCGTGGCGCCATCCGAAGTGTCGGGCTCGACCCCGCGTTTCCGCAGTTCCGCGACAAAGCCCGCATGGCCCTCCGCTCCGAAGCTCTCGACGCGGGTCGCCACCCGCACCTCGTGCCCGCGCGCGGCCAGCGCCTCCATCAACAGGCGGTTCGACTTGTCTCCGCCCCCGGTCGAGGGAAAGTACGTGGAGTTGTGGGCCAGCAGGATGCGCACTATTGCATGCCCTTCCTGGCGCGCACCTGCTCCAGCAGCCGCGCGCGCTGCTGCGGATCGAGCTTCGCCAGTCTCGCGGTCAGGTCCCGCGCATCCGGTGTCCCCGGTCGAAGCTGTTGCAGGAACCTCTCAAAATCGGCCGCATCGAGCCCGCTGACGAAAGCCAGCGCCGCCTCGCGTGAACGCTGCGCCTCCGTCCAATACTCCACTTCGTCCGACAGGAGACGCTGCATCGCCGCGGCCCAGGGCGCGATGTCCTGTTCGGGCACCACGGCGCGCGGCATGCCCGTGTCGTCGAACGTCCGCTCGTAGCGCGTCACGCTCCGCACCGGCACGACGTAGCCCGTACCGCGCTTGGCCTCCTCCAGGCCGCCGGAGTCGCTCGCGATCACCGGCAGTCCGCGCAGCATCGCTTCCATGGCGATCAGTCCAAAGCCTTCGTACCACAACGACGGCATCAGCAGGAAGCGCGCCTCGCGCAGCGCGCTTTCAATATCCGGCACAGTGCCCAGCAGCCGCACGTTCGGACGCCGCGTGAGCGCCTCGCGGTCCTGCGCCGTCGTGCCCCAGCCCCTCAGGGCGGCAAACTCGATCGCCGGGAAGCGGTCCGCCAGCGCCAGGAAGACGCTGATGCCCTTCACCGCGCAGGGATTCACCATCAGCACCGTGCCCGAGCCGAAACGGCCGAATTGCCGGTAAGGCGGGCGCCCGTAAATCGGCGGATGAATGACCGCCGCCTCGACGCCCAGGTGCGTCCGCACGTAGCCCGCCATGTGCTGCCCGATCACGACCACGCCCGCCGCCCGGCGAACGGCCGCGGCGGCCGTCTCGTCTCGGTTCCAGCTCTCCCGCCCGAAGGGCAGGAACTGCGGTGTGTGGGCCAGATAAACCATGCGCCCGGGCGCGGCCTGGGCGGCGGCGCGCAATAGCACGTGCGCCACGTCCTCGCTCGACACCAGCACCCAGTCCGGCGCGAACGCGCGGATCTCGTCCGCCAGCACTCCCGGATGACGTTGCAGGTGCGGCACGCTGCGGATGGCGATGCCATCCACCACGCGCTCGCGCACCAGTTCGTCGCCCGCGGGCGTCGGCGTAACGGCGCGGCAGACGTGGCCCTGCCCGGCCAGATGCCGCATCCACGCCAGGTTGGCGCGCGTCGAGCCGCCCCTGGGAGGATCGCAGGACGTATTGGAGGTGAGGAGAATCCTCATGCCCGCGGGCCGCCCTCCGCCTGCTCCTCCGCCGCCAGGAGCGCCCGCACTTCGTCGTCCGAGAGTCCTTCGATCTCGGCCAGCAGCGCCTGGTACTCCTCCGGCGCCACGTCGCCCGCCTGCCGCGCCTCGATCGTCTGGGCCAGCTCACGCAATGTCAGCGTTCCGGAATACACGTCGTCCACCGACAGCTCGACGCCGAACTCCTCCTTCACCCTCAGCAGCAGCAGCACCGCCAGCAGCGAGTGCCCGCCCAGGTCGAAGAAATTGTCGCGCACTGAGATGGAAGACC
>JBEKHU010000157.1:0-6936 GCA_050012115.1 Bryobacteraceae bacterium
GATCATCTTCCCGTAGCCCTTGTCCCTGGCTGGCGTCAACGCTGGGCGCAGGCGCCGGCGGGACACCTCCCTGCTTTTCCAAACTCGTGGCGGGAGCCGCAGATTGCGCGGACTGTTCCGGCGCCAACTGTTTCTCAACGGGGGTTGCTGGCGCCTGGGCGGCCGGCGGACTCGCGGTGGCGGGCTGAGGATGCTGTGCCGCCGCCTGCCGCGTTGGCTTGGCGGCAGACAGTGGGGCATGTTCTTCCAGAAAGAACCGCTGCCCCCAGCGCAGCCAGGCGAAGTAAGCACCCGAGCACGCAACCAGCACGGCCACCAGGCTTGCGAGCCGCATCAGCCAGCGCTTTGACTCTGCTTTCAGATCGGTCCTGCCGGTCGGCAGTGGAGGAACGTCCGGTTTGTTTTCCGCCGCCTGAATGCTGCGTTCCGCCGCCACCGCGCGCTCATCGTCCAGCGAGCGCTGGATCTCATGCTCGATGACGGACTCCGGCAACTCCAGCAGCGCCGCGTATTGCCGCAGGAAACTGCGGTAAAAGAACGGGCCGGGGAACCGGTCCGCGCGGTCGTTTTCGATCGCCTCGAAGTATTCGCTCCGAATTCGTGTCAGGCCGGCGAGTTCCTGAATCGAGCGGCCCTTGTCCACGCGTTCGGCGCGAAGCCGCTGGCCCAATGTTTGCATGTAAATACGGAAGCTATGACGCGGTCTGTCTGGTAGGATACCTCAAATAGGAGCGGCACCCTAAAAGCGGCCGTTCTGCTGTTAGAGTGAAACGGAGAGGGCCACCCAGGCTCCGAGGCGGAAACGTTTGCACGACGGCGAGGAGAATGCCCGACCCGGGTCCGACGAGCACGCGGCGGCGCGCCCTGTGAACTCCGTCGAGGAGTCGTTCGTCCCCGGACGCCCACCCGACCCCGCCACGACGCGTGTCGGTTCGGCAAACCGTTGTCCCGGTTGCGGCTCGGCGGAGGTGCGCACGCTGTGCAGCGGTGAAGACTTCCTCTACCACTCGACCGAGAGATCGTTCCTGTTTGTGGAGTGCCAGGAGTGCCGGATGGTGCGGCTGTATCCGCGCCCGGAGCCCGAGGAGATCCGCCGCTATTACCCGCCGGCGCTGACCGAGAGCGAGCGCACATGTCCTCACGGCAAGTTGAGCCGCTTCGTACAACGTCTTCTGATGCGCGGTCACGTCAAGTTCGTTCGGCAAGCCGTGAAGCGTGTCCCCGGAGACGAACCGGTGCTGGATGTGGGCTGCGGCACCGGACGGTTCCTGCGTGAACTCAACCTGCCGCAGCAACGCCTGGTGGGCATCGACTTCTCGGTGGATGCCGCGGCGGAGGCTTGGGCCTGCAACGCAGTGCCCGCTGTCTGTGGCGCTTTGACCAGCGCTCCGTTTGCCGCCGGGCGGTTCGCGGCCATCACGATGTTTCAGGTGCTCGAACATCTCTACGATCCCTCTGTATACGTCCAGGCCGCGGCGCACCTGCTGCACCCGGAAGGCCGGCTGATCGTCCAGGTGCCCAGCGCCAGTGCCTGGCAGTTCCTGCTCTTCGGTGAGCGCTGGAGCGGGCTGGACATTCCCCGCCACCTCGTGCTGTTTCACTACAAAGACCTCGAGAAGCTGCTCGATTACTGCGGCTTTGAGATTGTCCGCCGGAAGCGATTCTCCTTGTTGGACGATCCCACGATGTTGGCCACCAGTCTCGTACCCTCGCTGAATCCGCGTGTGCGCCTGGTCCGTGGAGTCGACGAGAACGATATGGCTGCCATTGTCAAACACCTACTCTTCGGCCTGTTCTGGCTGCTCGCTTTGCCCATTGCGGCAATTGAATCGGCCTGCCACGGCGGCGCTACTTTGATGGTGGAGGCGCGCCTCAAGCGTCCGGCCGCCGCTCCTGCTTAAACTGAAACGCATGCTCCTGCGCGCCTCGCTGCTCCTGACCGCCTCCATCCTCTGCGCGGCTGATTTCAGCGGCGAGCGCGCTCTGGAGGCCGTGAAAACGGCCGTCGCGTTCGGGCCGCGCCCGGCGGGATCCGCCGCTTCCAGGCGAATGCAGGCCTGGATTTCCCAGGAGTTGAAAGCGCAGGGTTGGGAAGTCATGGAAGACCGTTACACTGCGCAGACGCCGCGTGGCGCCGTGTCCATGACCAACCTCATCGCCAGGAAACCCGGGCTTTCCGGGCGCGCCGTCGCCATTACGGGGCACACCGACACGAAGAGATTTCCGTTCCGCTTCGTAGGTGCCAACGACGGCGGTTCCTCCACCGGCCTGTTGGTCGAGCTCGCCCGGGCGCTCAAGGATGTTGGCTTGCGCAATGACATCTGGCTGGTCTTTTTCGACGGCGAGGAGGCCGTCGTCGAGTGGAGTGAATCAGACAGCCTCTACGGGAGCCGGCACCTCGCCGATAAGTGGGATGCCGACGGCAGCCTGCAACGGCTGGCCGCCTTGATCAACGTGGATATGATCGGCGATCGCGATCTGCTGATCCTGGACGAGGCCAACTCGACGCCCGCGCTGCGGCGGAACCTGCGCGCGGCGGCCGCCCGTCTGGGCTGCTCGCAGCGCATCGGCCTGGAACCTGCGGCGATCGAGGACGACCACATTCCTTTTCTGCGCAGAGGCGTCCCGGCCATCGATCTCATCGACTTCGACTACGGCCCCGGCAACGCCTGGTGGCATACGGCCGCCGATACGACCGACAAGCTCTCGGCCGCGAGCCTGCGCATTACCGGTTCGCTCGTGGTCGAGATGATTCGCATGCTGGAGCCGCGTTAGGCTGCCCCGGGCGGAGCATGCGCACGGCGCCGCCGCAACGCGGAGCGCGTGCTCATGAACGCAGGCGCGGGGAGGATCGGCATGTCCCGGAACGTCACTCCACCGCGGCCGGGCGGTATGATGTTCTGCGCGGCCAACTGGCGCCATGGTGCCGGGCCGGAACGTAGCCGCGCCGCGTTCCGGATTGCCCGATTGATTTGAGAGAAAAGAGGAAGAACAAATGCAGCTCGGTTTTGTCACCGCCATTGTGCCCGACTTGAGCTTCGAGGAAGTCGTGGACTTCGCATCCGCCACCGGCTACGCCTGCATCGAGGTGATGTGCTGGCCCAAGGGCAAGGCCGAGCGCCGCTACGCCGGTATCACGCATGTCGATTGCGCTGCCTTGACCGCGTCGGAAGCTGAACGGCTGGTCAACTATGCCGCCGACAGGAAGGTCGGCATCAGCGGCCTGGGCTATTATCCCAACGCGTTGTCGCCGCTGCCCGACGAAGTCAAGATCGCCGTCGAGCAGATTCACCGCGTGATCGACGCCGGGAAAATGATGGGCGTCGGCGTGATGAATACCTTCATCGGGCGCGATTGGAAGCTCAGCGTCGACGAGAACTGGCCGCGGATGGTGGAAACGTGGAAACCGATTCTGGAGCACGCCGGAACGGTCGGCGTGAAGATCGGCATCGAGAACTGCCCGATGCTGTTCACCAGGGATGAGTGGCCGGGCGGAAAGAATCTGATGACCACGCCGGTCATCTGGCGGCGGATGTTCAAAGAGTTTGAAGGCTACGGCCTCGGACTCAATTTCGACCCGTCGCACTTCGTTTGGCAGCGCATGGATTACCTGGCCGCCATTCGGGAGTTCGCGCCGCGCTTCTGGCACTGTCACGCGAAGGATGCCCGTCTGGACCGGGAGAAGCTGAACCAGGTGGGCATCATGGCCCATCCGCTGGAGTTCCACACGCCCAAACTGCCGGGCCTGGGTGACGTGATGTGGGGCCAGTTCTTCTCCACGTTGGCCGATGCGGGCTACCGCGGCGCGGTCTGCGTGGAAGTGGAAGACCGCGCCTACGAAGGCTCGCTCGCCGCGCGCAAGGCGTCGCTTGTGCAGAGCTTCCGCTACCTGCGACAATTCGTCGAGCCGTACTGACCCCTGGACCTGAGAGAATGCCCGCTTCAGGCGCGCTGGCGATATTTGTCGCGGCACGCCTCCGAGCAGAACCAAAGTGTCTGGCCGCCCTCCTTCAAGGCGACCGCCACCGCCTCGCTCACGTAAGTGCCGCAGACCGGGTCCTTGTGCAGCATCGTGCTGCCCGTCGGCGTGGGCGGCGGGGCCATCGGCGAGCGCTGCGTGGCCGCAGCGGAGGAACTCGCGCCCAGCGCCCAGTTCATCAGCAACCGCGCGAGCGCGCCCAGCCACCCCCGCAGCACGGGCAGCAGGATCAGCACCAACAACAGAATCAGAACGTATCGAAACATAGAAGAAAAGGGCGCCCGGCCTCGCCGGAGCGCCCTTCGCCGTTCAGCAGATCCACCTGTTTACTTCTTCTTCTTTTTGGCGTCCGGGTTCTGGTAGGTCGTCTGGATCGAGGTCGAGATCACCGACAGCAGGCCCTTGGCCGCGTCGGCATACGGGCCGTTCGGGTCCAGCGCAAGGTACTTCTCCAGGGCCTCCTGCATCCCGGGCGGCGCGATCGGCTTGCCATCCTTGTCCATCGTCAGTTTGTTGCTGAGCACGTTGCCGATGTAATACCAGGCTGGCGCATATTTCGGATCGGCCGCGACCGCTTTGTGGAATGCTTCCAGCGCCGCGTCGTTCTGTTGGTTGTTCACCATCACCGCGCCCAGGTTGAAGTAGTACTTGCCGGCGCTGGCGGGCTCGAGCTCGGCTGCCTTGGCCAGTTCCGCCTTCGCCTCGTCGAGTTTCTTCATTCTCACCAGCAGCAGGCCGTAGTTGTTGTGAACTCCGCCGTCCTCCGGCTTCATCTCGATACACTTCTGGTAAGCTTGGCTGGCCTTGGCCATGGCGGCATCGGCGTCGGCGCCGGTCTTGGTCTTCGCCAGGCCCTCATAGGCCGTTGTCATCTTGGTCCACACGGCAAGCTGTTTCGGATCGACTTCGGCGGCCTTATTGAAGCTGTCCACCGCGGTCTGATAGTCCTTCGCCTCCAGGGCGTTCATGCCGGCGTTATAGGCGTCCTGCAACTGCTTGTTCTTCGCCATGGTGGCTTGGCGATCTTTCACGTTCTTCTCCATCGCCGCCTTCTGATCGGCGCTCATGGAGCGCTCTTGCTCCTTCGTGAACTGACCGGTCTCGGCGGCTTTGGCCAGCGCCTGCGATTTTTCCAGGTTCTTGTGCAGATCGAAATTGACTTCGACCTCCTCGCCCAGCCTGCTCGGCACGTTGTCTATGGCATCCACAACCTTGCCGTCCACCAGGCAGCTCACCTTGTAGGTGCCGGGAAAGGGTATGCCGGCGTGGACGAATTCGCCCTTCTTGTCGGTCTTGGTCTTCCAGCTACCCTTAATCTCCTTCCGATCGAGAGTAATCACCGCGTCTTTCAGCGGCTTGCCGTCCGTATTAATGACTTTCCCCTTGAAGGTGCAGATCGACTGGGAGAAGCCGAGGCCGCCCAGGATCAGACACGCGGCCGCGAGCAGGGCGGCGCGACGCAGTAAACGAAGCATTTTGAAAGAGACCTCCAACTCTGATTCAAATCACATCGTTAGCATACTACACGCGGCGCGGAAGTTGCTCGACTCCGAGGCCGGTATTTGCACTTTCCCCGCCCTTTCGAGCATGCGACGGTTCGGCTCTTTTCCTGCTCGTTCGTCTCATTCCGGCCCCCGCCTCGAGGCCCATCCGGACTGCCGGCGCGCCTGCCGCCGGAGCCTACCCCTCCCCGTCGCTTGCCGGTCGGAACATGGAGGGCCCGCCCGTCCTCCCACCCGCTCGCGGGACCCTATAATGGGACTTCCCGTATGGGGATCGACTGGTTTCCTCTGTGGCTTAGCCTGCGCGTGGCGTCGCTAGCGACGCTGATCGCGCTGTTGGGCGGGCTGTGGGTGGCCTGGCTTCTCACTCGCAAGGGCTTCCGCGGGCGCGAGTTGGTCGATGCCGCCGTCACCCTCCCCCTGGTGTTGCCGCCCACGGTGCTCGGCTACTACCTGCTGGTGCTCCTCGGGCGCATGAGCCCGTTCGGGCGGCTGTACGAATCGGTCTTCGGTGAGCCTCTGGTCTTCACCTGGAAGGCTGCCGTCGTCGCCGCGCTTTTCCATTCCGGGCCGCTGCTGATCAAGTCGGCGCGGGCGGCCTTGGAAAGCGTCCATCCCGATTATGAGAAGGCGGCCCGATCGCTCGGCGCCGGCGAGTGGCGCGTCTTCTGGCAGGTCTCGTTGCCGCTGGCCTGGAACCAGGTGCTCGCCGCCACCGCACTCGCCTTCGCCCGGTCGCTCGGCGATTTCGGCATCACGATCATGCTGGCCGGCAACATCCCCGGGCGCACGCAGACCCTGTCGGTGGCGATCTACGACGCCGTCGAGGGCGGCCGGGGCGACGTGGCCCGCGTTCTAGTCCTCGTGATCTCCGGAGTCGCGCTGGCCTTTCTCTATCTGGCCAACCGGCTCGGACGGAGCCAGTTCGGACGGGCGCTGTGAGAGGACGAAGTGGGATGGTGATGCCGGATGATTGATGCGCGCATCCGCAAGGCATTTCCCGGGGGCCGCGGCTCGGCGCCGTACGAGCTCAACGTGAACTTGAAAAGCGCCGCCGAGGTGACTGTTCTGTTCGGCCCGAGCGGCGCTGGCAAGTCCCTGACGCTCGACTGCATCGCCGGCTTCATCCGTCCCGACGAGGGACGGATCCTGGTCAACGACCGGCTGCTGTTCGACGCCGGCGCAGGCGTCAACCTCCCTCCCCGCAGGCGCGGCTGCGGCTGCGTTTTCCAGGGCGACTCTCTGTTTCCGCACATGAGCCTGTTCGAGAATCTGTGGTTCGCCGCCGGACGGATCCCCCGGCGTGCCCGCCGGCAAAAAGTCGGCGAGATGCTGGAGCGATTCCACCTGGAAAGCCTCGGCGCACGGCGCCCTTACGAGCTTTCGAGCGGCCAGCGGCAGCGCGGTTCCATCGCCCGGGCCCTGCTCTCGCAGCCCTCCCTGCTCCTGCTCGAT
>JBEKHU010000158.1:0-6927 GCA_050012115.1 Bryobacteraceae bacterium
TGCGCTATCTCTCACAGGCCCGCGAACTCGATAAGTTCTCCGGCAGCGGCAAAGTCATCCGCATCGCGACCTGCGACTCCGAGCAGACCGGCGAGCTGCTGAAAATACTGGGGTTCCGCATGCGTGGCGGCTGCGGCGGCGACGTTGTTCTCGAGACCGTGAACGCCTCGCGCGCGTTCCTGGCGATGGATTCCGGCTTCCCGCTGGCGCAGTTCGAGCAGGCCCTGCGCACGAACCGGCCCTTTGAATACAATTTCAAGCCGACCCGCATCCCGGTCATCTTCGGCTCCGACTACTGGCTGGCGGCCAAGGAGAAGCAGGCGGGCGAGTTCATCGACGCATTTCTCAACGACCCGTCGATGTGCCGGCTGTACCTGGGCCTGGCCAAGCTCGATCCCGAAACGGCCGAGGAGGTGCGCAAGGCGATGCCGCTGCAACGCATCCGCGCCTTCGCCCACGTCTTCGACTTCTTCGGCGGCATGTTCCGGATCCGCAATGGCGCGGTCACCGTGCCCGGCGGCGCCCGGTCGGCCGGCGCGTGGGCGGATCTGGCCGGCGCTCCGCCCGACAAGGGTGCGGTGTTTCTCGAAAAAATCGTCACGCGCGACGACGGCTGGATGGCCAGCTATTTCGATTCCCTGAGCCGGATTTCCGGGCCACTACTCGACTACCTCTCCGAGCCGGCGCGTTTGAAGCGGTTCTACGCCGCGATCCGCGGCAAGGTGACGAGCCCCGGCCCGGCACGGCCCGTGTTTCGCGCCAACACAGAATTGATGCTTCTGACCACGCGCCTCACCGTAGTGGACGGCCAGGTGCGCATCCCGGGTGACATCTCCATCTGGAAGACTTTCTTCTCCCAGCATGCCGGCGGCAAGATCGACCCGAGGCTGGCCAAGGCGGCGCCATCCTGGAGCGCCCCCGACGACATCATCGAGGCCCTGTTTGCGCTCACCCGCAAGGCCGTGGAGAATGAGCCGCTGAAGATCTTCCTCGCACTCAGCGATCTGGACCGCCATCGGTCGAAACCGCTGGAGCCCGCCACGGTCGAACGGCTGATGCGCGATTGCAAGACCTTCGGGGTGCAACTGACCCTGCTCAATGAGGCGCCGGAACTCTCCGACTCCGCGATCCTGCACTACCTGGACGCGGCACACGCGATTGACTCGATTAGGGACAACTCGTTGCATGCGGACGCAGCGGGCGTTTTCCAGGCGCTGGCCGGCCTGTGGCAGATCTTTTACCGTAACCATGAGGTGCTCCCAGGCAAGGCGGAGATCGCTCTGGAAGCATGCACCGGGCCGTTCCAGAAGCCCAAGGAAAATAACCGCGACATCTTCGACGCCGGCCGCGCGGGCCTGGCGGGCCTGCTCTCCGCCTGCGGCGTCGAACCAAAAGCAAATTTGCAGGACAAGACGCTGGACCTGCTGGCCGGCTCGCTCTCGCCTTCCGATCCCGAAACTCACGCCTTGCTCGTCGGTGAACTGAACCGGGTCCTCGAGGCCCAGAAGCTGGTTAGCCTGAAGACGCTATTCGACTTCGTCGATCGACTCGAAAGCCAGGCCAGGGGCGAGAAATCCGATACCGCGCTGCTGAACCGGCTCGCGGCCCGCGTCTCCGACCTCAATCTTCCCAAGTCGAGTCTGCCCTCGGCCGAACGTGTCAGCTACGCTTTCGGCTACTGGGTGGACCGTCATCTGGACGCGGAGCGGAAGCTGAATCTCCGGGCGCAAATCGACAAGACGCAAGGCCAACCCGAGAAGCTGCGCGACCTGCGCGGCCTGCTGACTCCACTGCTTCGCGACACGCTCAGCGGGCTGATCTACGCCTACTACGCGCCGCCCGGAGCGCAGGTCCTGTACACCAACCCGCTGTTCGTCCGCAGCCACGATTTCAACGGGATCCAAAGCGTGAGCCAGACCTGGAAACAAACCGAGGTGGTGGGTTCGGGCTGGCCTTCGAATGCCGGCGGGCGTCTCGTGGGCTCGCTGGCCGGCCTGCCTTATGCGTTGGCGGATGCCGAGCAGAATTTCCTCATCCCGACACGCGAACAGGCGTTGATCTGGGGCGACCTCGTGCCCCAGTTGCTGGTGGGCGCGAAGGCCGAACGGTATTGGACCGTTACGCCCTCCCAGATGCGCTGGGTGGCCCTGCACATGAGGTTGGGCGACGCGCTGGTGGCGGAAGCCGCCCTCGATCCCGCGCGGCGTGCCCAGGTGCTCGAATTGCTCGAACAGCATGCGCCCCCGGCCCGCGCCCGGCGCATCGAGGCTGCCCTGGCCGGCGGCGATGTGGCCGCCGCGCTGGAACAGATCACCCCGTCGGAACTCTACCTTGCCGGCCTGCAGGCTTCGACCCAGCGCGTGGACCCGACTGGCTTCCTCGACGGCGAAATCCGCCGTCTGGCTGCCGCGGATCCCGCACACTGCAATGAGTCCGTGATCGCGGCGGCCTTCGGGACGCCGAAGCCGATGCTGGCGCATTCGCAGGCGCCGCAGCTTCTGAACCTGAGAACCTTCCCCACTCTGATGGGCTACTCGAGCCGCATCCTGGCCGAGAGTTGGGAGTCGACCAACCTCTTTTTCGCGGCACTGGCCGACGAGTTGATGATGCCGGCAGCGCAGTTGAATGTCGTCATCCCAGATTGGACCAAGCGCTCGGTGGAACAGATCTTTGCGACGCATCTCGAGGATTGGCCCGCACTCCTGCGCGCCATGCGGGTTACGGCCGACGAAGCCCGCGCGCAGAACCGCAAGCTGCTGGCGGTGGAGAGTCGCCGCGGAACGGAGGATAAGCCTCAGTGAGCGTTCGAGATTCGTTACTCACGCGACGGGCCCTGCTCGGCACAGGCGCGGCCCTGGGTTTGGCCCGCGCGGCGCTGTGGGCGCAGGAGACCCGCCCCACCTTCCGTGTCAAGGTCGACATGGTCGTGCTCAGTTTCACCGTGACCGACTCCAAGGGACGCTACGTGAACGGCCTGAAGCCCGCCGATTTCAGGATCCTCGAAGACGGCATCCAACAGAAAATCGCCACTTTCGCGGAGGGTAGTAAACCGCCCGTCCAGCTGTTGGAGGGCGGCGCCACCCGGCCGCTCGGAGGCGCGGAAGCGGATGTTGCCAAGGGCGGGATTCCAACCGACGCCTTTACAGGGACCAACGTATTCGTGCTTTTCGACACGAGCAATTACATGTACCGCGGCTACGTCTACGCCTCGGACGCGATCGCCGACTTCGTCCGCGGGTTGGACCGTGCCGATTCGGTGGCCATCTACACGTTCTCCCGCAATCTCTCCCGGCTGGCGTCACTGAACCGGGAGCGAAATACGGTCCTGGAAGGTCTGCGCAGCGCCGTCGCTGGCGACGATGCGGCGTTGTACAATGCGCTGCTGCTGACGCTGCGCGATGCGGCCAAGGTGCCCGGCCGGAAAGTCGTGATCGTCTTTTCCAATGGGCCGGACAACGCCAGCATGGTGGCCCCTGACGATGTGCGCGCCGTCGCCGAGGACGAGGGCATTCCGATCTACGTCATCTCCACCAGCGATATCAACAAGGACCCGATCTCGACCGGCGTGTTCCGCCGCCTGGCAGGGCGCACGGGCGGGAAAAGCTTCTTCGCCAGAACCTGGCAGAAGCAGGTCGAAGCCTTCGAAGCCATTCGCGAGGACCTCGGCAACAGTTACACCGTGACTTATTATCCACAGGCCAATCCAAACGAAGGCTTCCGCAAGATCAACGTGGAGATCATCTCCGACGTGGCCAAGAAATACCGCGTCAGCGCGCGACCGGGCTATCGCCCGCGCGCCGGCGCATAGCGGGTTTCTCGCGGCCAGGCTTGCGCACGCCACTCCCGGCGCTGGTGGGCCCGGCAGCACGCCGCCTGCGGCTTTCCTTCCTCGGGGCATCGCGGACTCCCGGTCCGCGACGATGTCGCGCAAACTGTCATCAGCGCCGTTGACCCGCGTCGTCCGACCCCCACCGCGGCGTGCGGCCCGGTGGCTGGAAATCCAGCGGGCTGAGACACAGGCCCGGAACTGGTGTAGATTGGTGAATTGACTCTCGCCTGAGGCGGTTTTGGTGCAGATCTTCCTTCAGGGCAAACTGTTAGGCATTGAAGCCTTTCTCGCGGACTCGGGGCCTCGCCCCGCGGTGTTCGCCGGGCGCTGCCTGTACGCCTCGCTATTGGCCGAGGCCGTGCCGCGAGCGCTGTTGGCTCGCTTGGGCCTTTCCCCCGAACTGCTCGGCACGAGCGGCGGCGGGCAGTTCCTGGCGGTCCTCGCAGCGGAACACCGGCCCGCGGCCCACGAGTTCCTCATCGAGGTGACACGGCGGCTCTCGTCGTTCACCGGCGGGCGCCTGCGGCTTGCCTGGGCGGTCACTGAAAACCTCGGCGCGTGGAGCGACGTCCGCAAGCGGCTGGACGAAACCATGGCCCGCTGGCGCGGGACCATGGCGCTCGATCAGGAAGGGGTTTTTGAGGCTTTCGTTCCGCGGATGGCGGAAACCGATGAATTCTATGCCTCGCTCTGGTGTCGCCTCCCCGACTCTGTGGCCGTGCAGTGGGAGTCCTCGGCGGAAGGGATGCTCGCACCGGCGGACCTGCCACTGCCGGTGGCCACACACACCGCCCCCAATGATACGGATCACGCCCCCGCCCTGCCGGCGGAGCTCGCCGTGCGGACCTCGGGCGCCCAGGCCTGGGGTGTGCTGCGCGGGGATGTCGATGGGCTAACGGATCGTCTGAAAAAGGCCGCCTCGGTCGAAGAACACATCCAGGTTTCCGTTCTCCTGAAACAGCTTTTCGCGGGCGAAGCGCAGGCCTTGGCCACGCAGCCTGAGTTTTGGCGTAAGGTCACCATCCTGTATACCGGCGGCGACGATTTCGCTGTTTTTGGCTGCTGGGACGCGCTGATCGCCTTCGCCAGCGAGATGCACCGAATATTCAGCGTCGGCGTGGAAGAGATCCTGAAGGAGTTTCCGGGACCGGAAGGCAAGACGCTTTCCACGGCTCTGGCGCTGGCGCCCTCGATGGATTCGTCACTGCCGGACGTTTACGGTGAGGCCGGGCGGCTGCTCGAGATGACCAAGAGCGAGGGCCGCGACTCCATCTGCCTGTTCGGCCGCACGCTCGATTGGAAACAGTTCGCGGCGGCCGCCGATCTGCAAAGGACCTTGGTCCGGCTGATCGACGACTTTGGCTGCCCGCCCCAGTTGCTCGGCGAACTGGCGGCGTTTTACCGTGAAACCGACCGGGTCCTGCCGGCGCGCGTCGGCCGCCGTGCTGTTGAAACGCAGGACCGTCCGTGGCGCTTCTATCGCCGCCTGGGCCGCGTGCTCGACGTGCCGGCTCGAAGCCGCGATTTTCAGAAGGCCCGCAAGAGCCTTCTCGAGGAATTTCTCAACCGCCGCCAGGCCTCCGTCAAGCTGAAGCCCTCCGGGCGCGTCGCGCTGGACTGGGCCCGCCTGGCACAAGAGGGCGAATCACGATGAGCGAGATGGAAGAACAAGACACCCAGCAGGCTCAACCCGAGCCTCCAACCCCGGCCGAAGCCGCGCCGCAACCCGAAGTCGCGCCCGGAGTGGAAGTCACTCCTGTAGCAGAAGCCGCTCCCGCCGCCGAAGCCGCTGCGCCGCCCGAACCCGCGCCCCAGCCGGAGGCCAAGCCTCCGGCCGAAGCGAAACCGTCGGCCGAAGCGAAACCGCCAGCCGAACCGAGGCCACGGCCCGAGAGCCGTCCTGAACCCCGCCCCACGGAAAGCCGCGAAGCCCGGCCGCGCCCGGAGCGCCGCTCCGGCCCTCCGCCGCGTGGCGGCGCCCGCGAGGGCGCGCCGCGCGAAGGTCAGGCCCGTGAGCATCGGGGCCCGGATAGGGGTCCCGACCGTGGCTCGGAGAGAGGTCCCGATCGTGGCGGACGCCCGGATCGTGGCGGCCCGCGCCCCGATTTCGCCGCCGAAATCGACATCGATAAACTGATCGGCGACAGTCTGTACCTGGACAACCAGGCGCACGCCGTCGTGGCCCGGATGCGCGATATGGATTCGGGCACGCGCAGCCAGTTGCGCCGCTTGTATAGCGCCATCCGGCGTGGCTGCCGTGCGCCCGAGAGTGAGCGCCAGCACCACTTCGTCATGCTGCGCGCCCGGCTGGCCTATACCATTGCGCGGCACCAGTTGCGCAGCCTTGATGTGCTCGAGAAGCTTCTGCTCCAGGTCACGCGGCGTAACGACGTGCGCTGCTACGAGCGCTTTCGCGACCTGTTCGAAGCGATCGTCGCCTACAACGAGTAGACGGCGTCAACGGATTAGTAAGTTCGCCAGGAGAGAATCGCATGAGTTCGCATACCGCCGAAACGCGCCTCGGTCTGATCGGCAAACTTCTGCTGGAAGGCGAGATGATTTGCGAGACCGGCCTTCACATCGGCGCCGGGAAAGGTTCGCTGGACCTGGGCGGCGCCGACAATCCGGTCGTCAAGGATGCCTTTGGACGTCCCTACGTGCCCGGCTCGTCGCTGCGCGGCAAGCTGCGTTCCCTGCTCGAGCAGAGCGCGGGCCTGGTCGCCGCTTCTGATCTGATCTATTTGTCACGGCGCCGCGGGCAGTAGGTCCGCATTCACCAGAGTGACGCGCCGGGCGACGAAATCGGCCTTCTATTCGGCCGCAATCCGGGCCGCGTCGAGCGCGTCACTGGAGAGACCATGGAGACCATGACGGCCACACCGGCGCGTCTCACGGTCTACGACGCCTTGCTCGAGATCGACAGTATTACCGAATCGATGCGCGAGAATCTCGACGACGAGCTCACTGAGGTGAAGAGCGAGAACGCCATCGACCGCCTCACCTGCCAGTCCAGCGCCCGGACCCTGGAGCGCGTGCCGGCCGGCGCGAAATTCCGCGTCCGCTTGGTGCTCGACATTCTCTGTCCCGAAGATCGTGAG
>JBEKHU010000159.1:0-3897 GCA_050012115.1 Bryobacteraceae bacterium
GAGAACGCGCGCTCCATCGGCTTCGTGCTGACCTTCGGCAAGTTCCGCACCGCCGATCTCGCCGACCTGACATGGAACAAGGAGCTGGACCTGGTCTGCCCCGTCAACGCGGTCGGCCCGGTGGACCTGTTCATCGTCTCTCACCACGGCTGGTCCGAGTCGGACTCGAAGGCCCTGGTGTACGGACTGCGGCCGCGCGTCGCCATCATGGACAACGGCGCGCGCAAGGGCGGCTCGCCTTCGGTGTGGCAGACCATCACCTCGTCACCGGGATTGGAGGATTTGTGGCAACTGCACTACTCCATTGAAGGCGGCGAAAAGGCCAATGTCCCGCCGGAGCGTATCGCCAACGTCGATGAGAAGTGCCAGGGCCTCGGCATCGAGGCCGACGTCGGCACTGACGGCGCATTCAGCCTGAAAAACCTGCGCACGGGGTTCTCGAAGCACTACGCGGCCAGGTAGGCGCGCCCGCTACTGTCTTTCGAAAATCGAAGGCCGATTCGCGGGGCCCCGCAGGGCCGGTGCGATAGAATCGTCACTTCGGCTTCTGGGTCCTCCCGATGGTTCTTTCCAGCTCGGTCTACTTTGTCTTCCTGGTCGGGATCTTCCTGCTTTACTGGCCGCTGTCGCGCTGGCGCGCCGGCGGCCTCGCGGTCCTGCTCTTCGCCAACTACTTCTTCTACGCCAAATGGGATCTCTTCTACCTGATCCTGATTCCCGGCGCGTCGTTCATCGACTACCTGATCGGACTCGGTCTGGGCGTGGGCATCCAGCGCCGCCCTGCGGGGCAATCCGCCGCGCCCCAGCCGATATTCTCCGCCGCCTGGTTTCCGGAACTCGCGGCACGCGCTTGGTTCCGGCGGCTGCTGATCACTTGCAGCCTCGTGCTGAACCTGGGCATTCTGGCGACCTTCAAGTACATGCCGTTCTTCCTGTCGGCATGGTCGGGCGCGACCGGTCACAAGGCGCCCGAGTGGCATTGGACCTTCCCGCTCGGCATCTCGTTCTACTGCTTCCAAGCGCTGACCTACACCATCGACTTGTATCGCCGCGACGGCAAGCCGGTACGCTCCCTGCTCGCCTACATGACCGCCGTCAGCTTCTTTCCCACCACGCTCGCGGGGCCGATCACGCGCCCGCTGACGCTTGCGCCGCAGTTGGAGAAAACGGGCAAGACCCTGCCGCTTGAGGAGAGTGGCCGCGCTCTGTTCCGCATCGCGCTCGGTCTGCTCAAGAAGTTCCTCATCGCCGACTATCTCGCCGAAAACCTCGTGAACCGGGTCTTCGACACGCCCGGGCTTTACACCGGGATGGAGACGTTCATCGGCGTATGGGCTTTCGCCTTCCAGATCTACTACGACTTCTCCGGCTACACCGACATCGCCATCGGCAGCGCCATGCTCCTGGGCATCAAACTGCCCGAGAACTTCAACCGGCCCTACATGTCCCTCAACATCAGCGAATTCTGGCGTAGCTGGCACATCACGCTCTCGAACTGGCTGCGCGACTACCTCTACTTCTCCCTGCCCGGCTTGCGGTCGAAGTGGAAGATCTTCACCTCCGTGAACCTGGTCGTGACGATGCTGCTGGGCGGTTTGTGGCATGGCCCGAACTGGACCTTCGTCACCTGGGGCGCGCTACACGGTGTCGCCCTGGCCGCGCATCACGGGTTTCGCACGGCGCGCGGCAATCCGAAACCCTCGGCCAACGCTTGGGTTCGCCTCCTCTCCCGGTTGTTGACGGCCAACTACGTGGCTTTCTGCTGGATCATCTTCCGTGCATCGTCGTTTGAAAACGCGGGTGCGGTGCTGGTGCGGCTGGCCTCGCTGACGGTCTCGTTCGCTAACATCTCGCCGGCGCTCGTCACAGTACTGGGCGTTGCCGCGCTGGGCCACTTCTCGCCCCACAAGTGGTACGACTTCTCGCTGCGCCAGTTCATCCGCGTGCCATTCTATGCACAGGCGGCGGCCGTGGCGCTGCTCGTGCTGGCCATCGAGTACGTAGCCATGACGGGGGCGGCCCCATTCATCTACACGAAGTTCTGACCCATGACGCCCTGGCCCCGACACCCGCTGCTATTCCTGCTCGCCTTCGTGGCGATCATCACCGTGCCACAGTTCGTGCCGCAGCTCCTCAACTGGCGCGTCTTCGAGTGGCCGACCGCCATGCATGTGCTCGACTTTCAGCCGCGCCAGCCGAGCGCGGCGCCGCTCGAAGAGGAGCAGGCCCGGCTGCGCCCCGACCTGAAGCCGGTGCAGCAGGACGCGCAACGGATCGTCGATCTGAAGGGTGTGCTCGCTTCGTTCTACGCCGCGTTGCTACGGCTGGAACGGAAGGAGCCGGGATCGGTCGTGAGGATCCTCCACTACGGCGACTCACCTTCGACCGCCGACCTCATCACCGCCGACGTCCGCACCTTCCTGCAAGGCCGTTTCGGCGACGCCGGCCACGGCGTCTACCTGATCGCCAAGCCCTGGGCCTGGTACGATCACCGCGGAGTCTGGTCCAAATCGTCGGGCTGGGTGATTGAGCCGGCGACGCAGCACGCCCAGAAGGACGGTTGGTACGGGCTGGGCGGCGTCAGCTTCACCGGTAAGCCCGGCGTCTGGTCGAAGATCGCTTTGCGCGAGCCCGGCCAGACGCGCCTGGTCCTGCACTACGTGGGCCAGCCCGGTGGCGGCAAGGTGCGTATCACCGCGGGCGACGTTCACATTGCCACGCTCGACACTTCGATGCCGCAAAAGACCGCGGCCCACGAGACCTGGCGCATCCCGGCGGAGGCGCAGGAGTTTGAACTCCGCGTCGAGGACGCTCCCGTCCGGCTGTTCTGCGTCGAGTTCCTGAAGGACTCGAACGGCGTGATCTACTCGAGCCTCGGGCTCAACGGGACCTGGGCGGGTGTGCTTGCCTGGTATATGAATGCACTCCATTGGAGCGACCAGTTGAAGGAGGCGCGTCCCGACCTTGTCGTTCTGAACTACGGCACCAACGAGAGCGGCTTTCCGAAGTACGTGGATTCAACCTACATCAAGGACGTCCGCGAGATCCTGCGCCGCATCCACGCCGCGTTGCCCGGGACGCCCATCCTCGTGATGAGCCCGATGGACCGCGGGGCCAGAGAAAGCGGCGGCACCATCGGGACGATTTCGGCCCTGCCGCGTTTGGTTCAGAAGCAGGCGCAGATCGCCGCCGAGACCGGCTGCGCGTTCTTTAACACCTTCGAAGCGATGGGCGGCACGGGGACGATGGGACGCTGGTACCAGGCTGAACCGCGGCTGGTGAGCGCCGACTTCATCCACCCGCTGCCGTCCGGCGCCAGGATTGTCGGCACGCTCCTGTTCCAGGCCATTGAGGACGGCTACAACAATTGGAAGATGCAACAACTTCGCCAGACACGCGTCGCCCAGGCCGGTGCTTCGCCGGCCGGCGCGAGGCCGGAAGAGAGGCGCGGTCGGTGAAGCGGCGTTTCCACTCTGTCCTGCCTTCGCTGCTGCTCCTGGCGTTGGCCGGGTCCGTCGTGCTGCCGTCGCGCGCCGTCGAACCGACGACGACTAAGACGACGACGAAGAAGAAGTCGGCCAGCGCGTCCAAGCAGACCAAGAAAAAAAAGCGGCGCGTGCCCAAGCCTCCTCCCGCCACGCCGGCCCAGCGGGCTGAGGCCGCCAAGTTCGTCCAGGAACATGCCGGCGATACGATGGATCTCGGCATCCAGAATCCCGCCGCCCTGGTCCCGTTTCTCGAGCGGCTCTATCGCAGCCAGCAGGCGGCTGCGGGCGAGCCCCTGCGTGTTCTGCACTTCGGAGATTCCCATACGGCTTCCGACGACTGGTCTGCCGCCATTCGCGCTTTCCTCCAATCAAAGTTCGGCGACGGCGGGCCTGGCTTCACGCTCGCCGG
>JBEKHU010000159.1:3913-10829 GCA_050012115.1 Bryobacteraceae bacterium
CTCGCCGGTCACCCCTTCGAGGGCTACCGGCGGTTCGACTCCAAGGGCACGCAGTCGCGAGGCTGGCGCGCCGAAGGTTTGTTGAGCCGCGAGGGCGACGGGCTGTACGGCCTTTCCGGCGTGCGTCTGACCACCGAGCGCTCCGGCGAGACGCTGACCCTGGATGCCGAGGGCTCGACCGTCGAGTTGCTGTATTGGAAACAGTCGGGCGGAGGAACGCTGTCGATCGAGGACAACGGCGCATCGCTGGGCGTCGTCGACACCGCGGGTGATGCCGGGCCGGGTTTCTGGCGCCAGCAGGCTCAGGCCGGTGCGCATCACCTGGTGTTGCGCACCGAATCCGCGGCGCCAGTGACCGTCTTCGGCTGGACCGTGGAGAAGAGCGGCGGGCTGACTTGGGAGCCGTTGGGGATCAATGGGGCGCAGGCCGACCTGCTGCTCATGTGGAACGAACCGCTGCTCAAAGCGCACATCGAACGGCGCGACCCCGCCCTGATCGTGCTCGCTTATGGCACCAACGAAGCCCGGCGCTCCGACTGGACCCTTGAGACCTACAGGGAGACCTTCCGCCAGGTTCTCAGACGCCTGCGCGCCGCTGCGCCGCTGGCCAGCGTTTTGGTGATCGGCGCGCCCGACCAGTCTACCCGCGTGCGCGGCCGCTGGATCACCCTGGACGGCGTGGACCGGATCGTCTCGGCGCAGCGCGAAGCCGCGCTCGCCGAGGGTTGCGCCTTTTGGAACTTGAGGATGGCCATGGGTGGTAAGGGATCCATGAAACAATGGGTGACAGCCGGTCTGGCCCAGGGCGACTTCGTCCATCTCACCGCAGCGGGTTACCGCCTCTGGGGCGAGTCGTTGTCCCAGTTACTCTTGCAGGACTATGGCGTTTATCAGACCGTACGCCAGCAGGTGTTTGGGAGTTCAGAAAATGGACCGCCGCTCAAAGCTCATTGAAATCCTCCGCCGGGTTACGCAAAAAGACGTGAACCCCGCCGATGACGAGTCGTTGTTCGAGTCCGGCACGCTCGACTCGTTCGCCTTGCCGGACCTCGTCATGGCGCTCGAGCAGGAGTTCGGCATCTCCATCCCCGACTCGGATATGAATCCCCGCAAGTTCGAAACGCTCGCTCGCATGAGGGAGTACCTGGATACGCGGCTCTAAGCCATGGCTTTCATCCGGGAGTTCGGTTGCTGGTTGCCGGAGCGCATCGTGACCAGTGAAGAGGCGGGCGCCTGGGTCGGCGCCGACGCGGAGTGGGTGCGCGGCATTTCGGGTATTGAAGAGCGGCGCTTCGCCCGGGACGACGAAACCGTCGCCGACCTGGCCTCGCGCGCCGGGCTCGACTGCCTGCATCGCGCCGGCGTCGAGGCGGCTTTGCTTGGCATGGTGATGGTGGCGAGTGGCACCAGTGAACGCTCGTTTCCGGGACCCGCCGCCGAAACGGCGCTCAAGCTGGGCATTCCTGGAACGCCCGCTCTGGACTTGGTCGTGGCCAGCGCGGGTTCGCTCTTCGCGCTGGGCCTGGCCTCGCACCTCGCCGCCGCCGTCGGCCCGATCCTTGTCATCGGCGCCGAGAAGATGTCGTCGGTCGTCCTGCGCGAACCCCGGGATCGCGGCGTGGCCGTCCTGTTCGGCGATGGCGCGGGTGCCGCGCTGGTGACCCCCGGCCCCGGCCTCCTGGAGCTGATCGACGTAGAGCTCGCCTCGGACGGCAGCTACGCCGCGGACCTCTGTCTGGAGCCGGGCCAGCCGCTTTCGATGAACGGCCGCAGCGTGATCCTCCAGGCGGCGCGCAAAGTGCCCGCCGCGATTCGCGCCGTGCTGCAACGCCACGCCATCGCGCCACCCGACGTTGCGGCGTTTCTGATGCACCAGGCCAACCAGAACCTGATCGTGAAAATCGCGGCTGCGCTGGGCGTGCCCGCCGGCCGCTTCTACTCCAACATCCGGCGCTACGGGAACACCTCGTCGGCGTCGCTGCTCATCGCGGCAGCCGAGTGGCTGCGCGAAGGCCCGCCCGCCCCGGGAACGCCGGTTGTGTTCGCCGCCTTCGGCGCGGGCTTCCACTGGGGCGCGGTGCTCGCCCGTGCTTGCTGAGCCGGCTGTTACATCTGTGAACATCCGGGCTACGCCTGAACCTGGATTCGCTGTGACACGTTATTGCATCAGTACCCGGGAGACGTCCATGAAGACACTGATCCTGCTGACAATCGCCGGCGCGCTCTTTGCCGCGCCGCAACCGCCCGTTTTTCGCCTGCCCTCCGACGCCGTTCCGGCCCGCTACCGACTGGAGCTGACGCTCGACCCCGCCAAGGACAGCTTCTCCGGCATCGTGACCATCGACCTGAAGGTGCGCCAGGCCACCACCGTGGTCTGGCTCAACGCCTCGCGGATGAGCGTCAGCGCGGGGACCCTCGAGCAGAGCGGCTCGACTCTGGCAGCGAAACTCGTGCCCGGCGGCGACGATTTCATCGGCTTCGAGTTCGACCATCCCCTCGGCGTGGGCGACGCGCGCTTGCGCGTCGAATACATGGGCAAGGTCAACCTGACAGCGAGCGCGGGTGTCTTCCTCAGCAAGCGCAACGACGACCGTTACCTGTTCACGCAATTCGAGCCCATCGACGCGCGCGGCGCTTTCCCCTGCTTCGACGAACCAGCGTACAAAGTGCCATGGCAACTCACGCTGCACATCCCCGCGTCGCAAGTGGCCGTGTCGAACACGCCGATCGAGAGCGAGACCCCCGAGGGCGCGATGAAGCGCGTCGTCTTCCATGAGACGCCGCCGCTACCCAGCTACCTGATCGCCTTCGGCGTCGGTCCGCTCGAGTTCGTCGGCGGCGGTACGGCGTGTCGCAATAAGGTGCCGGTGCGCATTGTTGTGCCGCGCGGCGACGCCCCGCGCGCGGCCTACGCCGCTCAGGTCACCGCAGACATTCTGACGAGGTTGGAAGAGTACTTCGACATCCCGTACCCGTTTGAGAAAGCCGATCAGCTCGCCATCCCGCTCTCGTTTGGAGGCGCGATGGAGAATCCCGGCCTCGTCACCTACGATGCGGGCATCATCCTGGCGCCGCCACAAGGTGCGGACACGCTGCAGCGGCAGCGCGAGTACGCCTGGGTCGCAGCGCACGAACTGGCGCACCAGTGGTTCGGCGACCTGGTCACCATGGCCTGGTGGAACGACACCTGGTTGAACGAGTCGTTCGCGACGTTCATGGAACAGAAGATCGTCAGCACCTGGAAGCCCGAGTGGACGACGAGGGTGGACGACCAGGGTTCACGCAACTACGCCCTGTGGCTCGACCGGCTCGCAACCGCCCGGCGCATCGATCAGCCGGTCCAGGTCAAGAGCGATATCGCCAACGCCTTCGACGGCATCACTTATCAGAAAGGCGCTGCCGTCCTCACCATGACCGAATCCTCCATCAGCGTGGAGAAGTTCCGCCAGGCGGCGCGATTCTATCTGCTCCACCACGCGCGCTCCAGCGGTACCGCGCAGGATTTCCTGGACGCTCTGGGCGAGGCGGCCGGGCCGCCCGTGCCCGCCAGTTTCCGCAGCTTCCTTGAACAGCCGGGCGCTCCGGAAATCGTCATGCAACTGAAGTGCGACGGCGATAAAGCCCGCATCGAGATGCGGCAGCAGCGCTTCCTTCCCTTAGGCAGCACCGGAGCGGAAGCGCAGACGTGGAAGGTTCCGGTGCGCGTCGCCTACCAGCATGGCGATGGGCGCCAGGTCGAATCCACGACTCTTGAGACCGCCACCGGCGTCCTGGCCCTGAACTCCCACGGCTGCCCGGCGTGGTTTCTGGGCAACGCCGGCGAGGCCGGCTACTATTACACGCACTACGACGGCCCGGCCTTGCGGACGCTCGTCGAGAATTGGTCACAGCTCTCTCTGGTCGAGCAGGCCGGCCTCTTCGGCGAGCTCGATAACGTGGCCAAGGCGGGCATTCTGCCCTTGTCGGTGGGCCTGCAACTCGCTGTCATGCTGAAGGACGAGCCGACGCGCCAGATCATCGACGCCGCGCTGCAATTCGCCGCCGTGCGGATCGACTTCCTGCCCGAAAACCTGCGGCCAAACTATGTTGCCTACGTGCGCGACAACTTCGGTGCCCGCGCGCGTAACCTCGGTTGGATTCCGAAACTGGGCGAAAGCGAAGACGACCGCCTGTTGCGTCCGTCTCTGGTCGGCTTCGTCGCCCGCGATGGCGAAGATCCGGAGCTGATCGCGGGCGCGAAAGAACTCGCCGCGAAGTGGCTCGCGACGCGGCAGCCGCTCCCGGCCGAAATGTTCTACGGCATCTTCAACGCGGCCGCCCGCAACGGGGACGCCTCGCTCTATGAGAAGATCCTCGCGTCGGCGAAGGCCGAGAAGGATGAGTTCTTCCTTGAGGCCCTGATCGGCGCGTTGGGGTCGTTCCGTACGAAGGAACTCGTGCTGCGCAACATGAAACTCCTGTTGGACGGCGCATTCGACATGCGGCTCGCGGCCTCGCTCCTGTTTGGGCCGCTCTCGACGCCCGAGCTGGCCGGGATTCCTCTCGATCTGGTGAAGTCGAACTACGATGCCATCGTCGCGAAATTGCCCAGCGCGGCCGGCTCGGATTACGCGGCGTACCTGCCGCAGACTGCTGGCCGGGGTTGCAGCGCCGAAGAAGCGCGCGAGGCGCAGGACTTCTTTGGCCCCCGCATGGCCAAGGTCAACGGCGGCCCCAGGAATCTCGCTCAATTGTTGGAAAGCATCCGGCTCTGCGAAGCCCGCAAGAAGGTCCAGCAACCAGACCTGGTGCAGTTCTTCCAAGGCCGCTAGAACCGTCGCCCGCCGGCGCGCGCAATCCTCTCGATCCACGCCTGCCTCCGCTGCGCCATGTGATAGAGCCGTCTGTCCCAGAGCTTTCACGCCCGAGAGCCGTCTGTTATCGTGTTTCCGCCCGCCGTCGAGGACGCCCGCCTGCTCCCTGTGAGAAATGCGCCTCAGAACTTCGGCGTCACGCTCAGGTTGAAGAACAGGAACGAATGGATATCGGCGATCGTCTCCAGCGCCTTGGTGGTGCTGCTGGCGCCGTGGCCGGAGCGCGTGTCGATGCGGATCAGCAGCGGCGTCGCGTGGCTGGCCTTCTCCTGCAATGTGGCCGCGTATTTGAAAGAATGCGCTGGCACCACGCGATCGTCGTGGTCGGCCGTGGTGATCAGCGTCGCCGGGTACTTGACGCCGGCGCGGATGTTTTGCAGCGGCGAGTATTTGTAGATCGCCTGGAACTGCTGCGGGTCGTCGCTCGAGCCAAAGTCGGAGATCCAGGCCGCGCCGATCGTGAACTTGTGGAACCTCAGCATGTCCATCACGCCCACCTGCGGCACGGCCGCGCGGAACAGCTCGGGCCGCTGGTTGATGACGGCGCCGATCAGCAGGCCGCCGTTGGACCCGCCGTTGACCGCCAGGTGCTGGGGCGAAGTGTACTTATTCGCGATCAGCCATTCGGCGGCGGCAATGAAGTCGTCGAAGACGTTCTGCTTGTTCAGCTTCATGCCCGCCTCGTGCCACTTCTCGCCGTACTCGCCGCCGCCGCGCATGTTGGCCATGGCGTAGACGAAGCCCTGCTCCAGCAAGGCCAACCGCGTCGAGCTGAACGCCGGGTTCATGGTGATGTTGAAGCCGCCATAGCCGTACAGCAGTGTGGGATTGGTCCCGTCGAGCTTTAGCCCCTTCTTGTGAATCAGGAACATCGGGACGCGCGTCCCGTCCTTGCTGTGGTAGAACACCTGCTTCTCTTCGTACCTGGCCGGGTCGAAGCCGGGGATCTCCGGCGCGCGGAAGACGGAACTGGCGCGCGTGGCGATGTCGTAGCGGAAGATCGTCGGCGGGTAGTTGAGCGACGTGAAGGAGTAGAAGACAAACTTGTCGTCGTGATTGCCGCCGAATCCGCCCGCCGTGCCCGGGCCGGGGGGCTGGATCTCGTTCTCCAGCTTTCCATCGAGGCTGTAGACGTAGGCCCGCGTCGTCACGTCCTTCAGATACGTGACGAACAGCTTGCCGCCGGCGGTCGACGCGCTCTCCATCGCCTCGGGCTTTTCCCCGATGACGTCGCTCCACGGCGCGGCCGGCTTCGAGGGGTCGTAGAGCACCACCTTCCAGTTCGGCGCCTTGTGGTTTGTCCGGATCAGGAACTTGCCGCCGATGTTGTCGATCGGGCCGTACTCGTCTTCGGTGATTTCGGCCACGATGGGCGTCCAGGTCTTCTCGCCCTTGCTCAAATCGCGAAAGTACAGCGCGTTGCCCTTCTTGCCCGTGGCCGGGTCGGCGACGACCAGGAACGCAAAGCGCTCATCCTCCGTCGTCCCGACGCTGTGCTCGCGCATTGGATGGGCCTTGTCGGCGTAGATCAGCTCGTCCTGCTCCTGCGGCGTGCCGACGCGGTGGAAGTAGACCATCATGTTCTCGTTCTTGGCCGACAGGTCGTGCCCACCTTCCGGCTTGGGGAAGCGGCTGTAGAAGAAGCCGTCGCCGGACCACGCCGCGCCGGTGAACTTGATCCACTTGAGATGGTCGGGCAGGAGCTTCCTCGTGGCGACCTCCATCACCGATCCCTCCACCCAGTCCGAGCCGCCGCCCGAGACCATGTAGGCGGCGTAGCGGCCGTTTTTCGAAAGCTCCAGCAATCCCAGCCGCGACGTCCCGTCGGCGGAGAACTTGTTGGGATCGATGAACACCTGCGGCGCTCCCTCCAGCCCCTTCTGGATGTAAACCACGCTCTGGTTCTGCAGGCCGTCGTTCTTGCGGTAGAAAAAATTATCGAGCTTGCGGAACGGCGCGGTGTACTTCGGATAGTTGTAGAGCTGCTTGAGCCGCGTGAGAACCTGCTGCCGGTACGGGATCCGCTCCAGGTAGCCGAAAGTAACCTTGTTCTCGGCCTCGAC
>JBEKHU010000160.1:0-6914 GCA_050012115.1 Bryobacteraceae bacterium
AGTCTCGCGCCGCGCACAAGGAAGCGGGCCCACGCCTGGATCCGAGAGCCCCGCGCCCGATGATGTCGCCGTGTTGCTGCACACGTCGGCGACGACAGGCGGAGCCAAGGTTGTTCCGCTGACGCACCTGAATCTGCAGGTGATGGCCGCAAATACGCGACGGATGCTCGATTTGAGTGATGCCGACCGGTTGTTGAGCATGATGCCGCTGTTCCATTCGCAAGGCTTGCTGAGCTCGTTGGCACAGCTTCTCAGCGGCGGCGGCGTGATCTGCACTTCCGGCTTTGATGCGCGGAGTTTCCTGAGCTGGATCGAGGAACTTCGTCCGACGTGGTACACGGCCGGGCCCGCCTTGCACAAGGCGACCCTGCCGACGGTCCAGAACCAGCCGAATCTTATGGAGCGCGCGGCCCTGCGCTTTGTCCGCTCGATCGGCGCAGCGATGCCGCAGGACTTAATGGCCGCGTTGGAAAGTGCGCTCGGCGTGCCCGTATTGGAGGGATACGGCATGACGGAAGCAGGCATGGTCACCAGCAACGCGCCTTTCGCCAGCGGGCGCAAGCGGGGATCGGTGGGCCGGAGCGGCGGAGTGGAAATCGGCATCATGAACGAGACTGGCGAGCTCATGCCATCACCGTGGGAGGGCGAAATCGCGGTGCGCGGCCCGGCCGTGGCGAAGTCGTATTTCAACGACGCCGAGGCGACCAGAAACGCATTCAGAAACGGCTGGTTTCTGACCGGAGACGTCGGCCGCGTCGACGATGAGGGTTTTCTGTTTGTCACCGGCCGGATCAAGGAGATCATCAACCGCGGCGGCGAGAAGATCGTCCCGACGGAAGTTGACGCGGTACTGTCCTCGCATCCGGCCGTGGCCGAAGCAGCGGCATTTGGCGTATCGCATCCGGCTCTGGGTGAAGAGATCCATGCAGCCGTCGTGCTGCGAGCAGGCGAATCGGTATCCGAATCGGAGCTGCGCCGTCTTGCCGCGGACCGGCTCGCTCATTTCAAGGTGCCGCGGCGGATATTCTTTCTGGGCGCGATTCCAAAGGGATCGACCGGAAAGCCGAAGCGCGCATCCCTGGGGGGAGAAGTCGCGCCACTCATCGATCAGATGAGAGCGCGTGCGAGAGCGGCGGGGGCGCCGGCCTCGGCGATTGAGGAGAAGATTGCCGGGATCTGGAAGCGGATACTGGGCGTTCAAGAGTTCGGCGGCGAGGACGATTTCTTCAGTCTGGGTGGCGACTCGTTCGGCGCCACGCTGATGCTGGTCGAGGTCGGACAGGAGTTCGGCCTGGAGCAATCGCAGCTCGAAGATTCGGACTTCTTCCTCAGCCCGGACATTGCAACCCTGGCGCGGATCGTGAGCGATGCCGGAGCGGCGCCGCCCAACCACCAACGGCGGGCCAAGCCGCCGCTGGTCGCGCTGCAGCCGCATGGCTCGCGGGTTCCGATCTTCTGTTTCCCCGGGGGGGACGAAAATCCTTATTACTTCCGTCCGCTCGCGCAGGCGCTGGGCGATGATCAACCGTTCTTCGTCGTTCGCGATCCACGGCCACTGGCGGAGCGGGGTGTGTATACGGTGGAAGAGGCGGCGGACCGGTTCACGCAAGTCATACGCTCAGTGCGCGAGGGCGGTCCATTTATTCTCGGCGGGCACTGTTACGGCGGAATTTTCGCGTTCGAGGTGGCGCGCCAGCTTGTCGCGCGAGGGGAGGACGTCGCCATGCTGTTTCTTATCGAAGTCCCGGCGCCCGGGTACCCCAAGTTTCTGCGCCATTGGAAGGATTATGCGCGGCAGGCCTGGTCCCTGCTCAGGAAAGGGCATTCCCCCGGGTTCAGCGAGGCGCGTTCGCACCTGGGCGTTCTCAAGCGCCTGTTCAGGCTAAGGATCGCGGTCTTCTGGAGACGGCTATTGATGCGGGCCGGCCTCAAACGCGTGGTTGAGCCGATCGAAAAGTCGGATCATCCCCACATCCAAGCAGGCCGAAGCTATCGTGCAAAACGCCTCGATTGCGAGGTGGTGCAGTTCATAGCCGGGGACGAGCCCCACAGCACGTTGATCCTCGACGATCCGCGTCTCGGCTGGCAGGAGTTTACTCAGGGCGAATTCACAGTGCGACGGACGCCGGGACGGGCGGCAGCGATTTTCAAGCCGCCGCAGGTGAAAGAACTGGCTGCGCAACTGAGTACCTTGCTGGATAGATTCAACACCCGGTGAAACAAGGCGCGGTCAAGGGATTTCCCTGGAGCGGCTGCGGTTGCGTTGGGGAGAATGGCGGGGCAGCGGCGTGGGGCATGCGGGGCCGGGCGAAGGCGGGTGTCAAAGGGAGGCCGCGGGAGCGCGGGCGGGAGCATTGGTTGAGGTGGGGCTGGGGGCGACGAAGCGCGGGGGCCGCGAGGCGTATCGACTATACTGAGACGGAGTTCACAGAGCCTCAAGAAGCCTATGTTCTTCAAGCGCCACAAGCCGGTTGTCGTCACCTATGCGGAGCAGCTCGAGCAGTTGCGGGCCGCCGGATATGGCGTCACGCCTGGGGCCCAGGGAACGAGCACGGTGGTGAAAGGCAACTTCGGCGCGGTGCTGGGGGAAGCAGCCGACGGTAAGGCAGCGATTCGTGCGACGGGGCTGGCGCTGGCAGGGGAAGTGGCCGAGCTGACGGACCTGGGTTTCCAAAAGATCTTCCAGACCGGGAGCGGCCGGCGAATGCCCGCCGTGGCCGAGCACTTGAAGGGGCTGCACGAGTTCGACGAGGATCTGCGCCAGGAACTGGGGCTGACGAGCCTGTACAACGAGGGGCTGGGCACGACCAACGAGAAGCACCTGTACGACCGGATCACCGCGCGCGACGCGGGAACCCAGCCGAAGCCGTGGGAACGCAGCTAGGCCGATAGACCACCGGGGCGCGGGGGTCAACGCGCGGGCGAGTAGATGTAGTATTCCTCGTTGGGCACGGCAATCCATAAGACGATGTAAGCCAAAAGTCCGATGCCGTGCAGAAAGAAGGCGGCGAGGAAGGCGACGCGGACGAGCGTCGGGTCCCAATCATAGTGCCGGGCGATGCCGCCGCAAACGCCGGCGATCTTCTTTCCCTGGTGGATGCGCATGAGCCTGGGCCGCCCCTGCGGCCCATAGGCCGTAGCGGTGGCAGCCACTTTGCCGCAACTGGGGCAGAAGCGGTCGTCCGCTCGCATTTCCTTGCCGCAACTGGTGCAATACATATCCGCCTCCCTGGCCGCAACTCCTTATCGTCGGAACCCTGGCCGGTCACAACTGAATACGCAAACAGGGCGGCGCGTGTTCCCGAGATAGCAGGACCTGCGGGCACGCCGACGAGGGCGCGTTACACGTGTAACAAGGAACACCCGGCATGGAAATCCGCGACGCCGTATGCCATTCTAACGCCATGATTCACACTGCCTTGCTCCTGCTTCTGGCGGCGCCGCCGATCGTCGGGGATCTGAAAGCGAATTTCGACAGCGAGATGAAGAAAGCCATCGCGCTGGCGGAAGCCATCCCCGAGGAGAAATACGGCTACCGTCCGGCCGCGAACGTGCGCTCGACGGGCGAGGTGCTGGTGCACATCGCCAACGGCAACCGGGAGTTCCTGAGCGCCATGAAGGGCGCGAGCAGGGACGACCTGATGAATCTGTTCAAAGAACAGGGGAAGAAGGAGAAGAGCCTGACGGGCAAGGCGGCGATCATCGCGGAGATGAAGGCCTCGTGGGAAGAGGTGACCAAGGCCCTGGACGCGGAGAGCGAAGAGAACCTGAAGAAGCCGGTGCCCACGTTCGGGCCGAAGGCGACGGTGCAGGGGGTGTGGATCGGCGCCGTGGCGCATGCCGCCGAACACTTGGGGCAGTTAATCGCCTACGCGCGGGCCAACGGCATCAAACCGCCGTGGTCGGAGTGAAGCGGCCGCGCGGTAGAGCGGGCCGGCCTAATAACTGATCTTGCCCAACACGACGGAGTGGCAGGCTCCGGTGGCGGAGGGCAGGCTGGAGGTGCGGCCCAGGCAGGTTTCATAGGCTAGGACGGCGAAGGCGATGGCCTCCTTGAAGTTCGGGTCGACGCCGTGGGTGGCGGTGGTAGTGAGCTTCAACTTCTCCGGCAATTCCTCGCGCAGGCATTTCATGAGGAAGGGATTGTTGACGCCGCCGCCGCTGGCGATCACCTCGGCGATTGCTCCAGTCTTTTCAACGGAAGCGCAGATGGCCTCGGCGATGGTCACGACCGTGAGACGGGTGACGGTGGCGACGAGGTCCTCGCCGGGCAGGCCGGTGCGGATGAGCCGACGGACGAATTCCTCGCCGTACTGCTCGCGGCCGGCGGACTTGGGCGGAGGGCGGTGGTAGAAGTCGTCCTGCATCAAAGCCGCGAGGAGAGCGGGATTGACAATGCCGGCGCGGCCCATTGCGCCGTCCAGGTCGCAGCGTTTCGAACCGCCGGAGAAGTGGGCGGCCAACTGGTCGATGAGCATGTTGCCGGGGCCGGTATCGAAGGCGAGGACCTGGGACAACTGGCAGTTGGGAGCGAGCAGGGTCACATTGGCGATGCCGCCGATATTGACCAGCGCGCGGCCTTTCTTCTTGTGGCGGAAGAGCAGCCAGTCCACATAGGGCACCAGGGGGGCGCCCTGCCCTCCGGCGGCGATGTCGCGCGGGCGGAAATCGCTGACGACGGTTGTTGCGGTGAGCTCAGCCAGGACGCTGCCGTCGCCGATCTGCAGGGTCGAGGCGACCTTGCGGCCGAGCACGTCGGCCGGCAGGCCCTCGTGGTAGATCGTCTGGCCGTGGCAGCCGATCAGCGCCACCTCAACGGGGTCGAGGCCCGCCGCGCGGCAGCACTCGAAAAACGCCTCGGCATACAGTTGCGGCAGCAGGAAGTGGAGACGGGCGATGGCGCGGGTGTGCGTTTCGGAGTTCGAGACGGACAGGAGCGCGGCGCGCAAGTCGTCGCTGTAGGCCTGGGTGTAGGTGGCGGCGGTGGCGACTTCCAGTGTCGCCGCACGCGGGGTAATATCGACGACGGCGACGTCGATGCCATCGAGGGAGGTGCCGCTCATGATGCCGGCGACTTTCATCCGTGTTCCAACTCCTCCTTCAGTTCGGCCAATAACTTCAGTGCGTCGAGCGGCCGCAGATTATCAATCTCCAGAGCGCGAATACGCTCGGCGATTTCCCAGCCCACGGGCTCAAACAAGCGGATCTGGAGAGCGGACTCCGCTACTGGTCTTTTTGGCGGGACCAGCTCCTCGCTCACGGTATGCTCGGACTTCTCGTGCAGCGCCAGAATCTCGCGCGCCCGCTCAATCACGGCCAACGGAAGCGCAGCCAGACGAGCCACCTCGATGCCGTAGCTCTTGTCGGCGGCCCCTGGTTCCACTTTACGCAGGAACAGGATCTGGTCGCCGGACTCGCGCACTGAGACGTGCAGATTGCGCACGCCCTCGAGCCGTTCCTCGAGCTCGGTGAGCTCATGATAGTGAGTCGCAAACAGTGTCCAGGCGCCGATGCGCTCGTGCAGGAACTCGATTACCGACCAGGCCAGCGCGAGGCCGTCATAGGTGGCCGTGCCGCGGCCGATTTCGTCCAGAACAACGAGGCTGTCTTGTGTTGCGGTGTTGAGGATCACGGCCGTCTCGGTCATTTCCACCATGAACGTCGAGCGGCCGCGGGCGAGGTTGTCGGAGGCGCCGATGCGGGTAAAAACGCGGTCGATTATCGGCAATAACGCTTCATCCGCCGGGACAAAACTGCCCATTTGAGCGAGAACGACCAGCAGTGCGGCCTGGCGCAAATAGGTGGATTTTCCACCCATATTCGGCCCCGTGATGATCGCAATCCGGCAATTCCCGCGGTCGAGGTAGAGGTCGTTCGGAATGAAGCGCTGGGCCTCGCTCTCGCCCAGTTTCTCGATGACCGGATGGCGCCCGGCGGCGATTTTCATCTCACCCGACTCGCTGAAGCGCGGGCGCGTGTAGCGGCGTTCCACGGCGACCTGCGCCAGCGCGGCGTAGAAGTCGACCTCGGCGACAGCGCCGGCCGTGGCGCGGATGCGGGAGGCTTCGGCGGCGGCGCGCGCGCGGAGCTGCATGAAGAGGTCGCGTTCGAGGGTGAGGATGCGGTCCTCGGCGTCGAGCACCTTCGCTTCGAGCTCCTTCAGCTCGGGCGTGGTGAAGCGTTCGGCGTTGACGAGGGTCTGTTTGCGCTCATAATCGGACGGAATCAGGTGCAGATTTACCTTGGAAACCTCAATATAGAATCCGAATATGTTATTAAATCTGACCTTTAACGAGTTAATCCCGGTGTGTTCCTTCTCGCGTTGTTCAATTGCGGCAATAATTTGGCGGGAATTGCGGCTGAGGTGGCGCAATTCGTCGAGGGCGGCGCTGTAACCCTCGCGAATGACGCCGCCGTCGGTGAGATTGACCGGCGGCTCGTCCGCGATCGCCTGCAAGATGCAGTCGCGCAGGTCGGCGAGATCGTCGAGGTGGGCGAGCGCCGCCTGAAGGTTAGCGGCCGGGGCCACGGCGAGCAAGGGCTTCAGCAACGGCACCTGAGCCAGGGTACGGCCGAGCGCGAGCAGGTCGCGGGGGTTCGCGGTGCCGACCGTAACGCGCGCGAGCAGGCGTTCGAGATCTTGGACGGGGCCGAGGATCTGGCACAACTTGGTGCGCTCGATGGTGGCAGCCCGGAGCCACTCGACGGCATCGAGCCGGGCTTCGATCTCCGTGCGATCGAGCGAGGGCCGCAGCAGGCGGCGGCGCAGGAGGCGGCCGCCCATTCCGGTGAGCGTCTGATCGAGCACGCTGAGCAAAGTCGAGTCGCGTCGGCCGTCGAGATCGGCTGAAAACAAGGGTTCGACTAGCTCAAGATTCCGCACGGTCACCGGGTCGAGGAGCATGGCGCAGGAG
>JBEKHU010000161.1:0-6914 GCA_050012115.1 Bryobacteraceae bacterium
AGCCGATGCCGGGGCTGGTGCTGATCGACGGCGGCGTCGGGCAACTGCACGCCGCGGCGGCGGCGCTGGAAGCGCTGGGCATACTCAACCTGCCGCTGGCGTCGATCGCGAAAAAGGAAGAGCTGCTGTACGTGTACGGGCAGGAGGACGAGCCGATCGTGCTGGACCGGCGCTCGCCGGTGCTGCACCTGATTCAGAGGATCCGCGATGAGGCGCACCGGTTCGCGGTGACGTTCCATCGCAGCCGGCGCGACTCGCAGCGGCTGACGACGGAGCTGACCGAGATCCGCGGCGTGGGGCCGAGGACGGCGCAGAAGCTGCTGACGGCGCTGGGGAGCCTGGCGGCGGTGCGGGCGGCGAGTGATGAGACGCTCGTTCAGGTCGTCGGCAAGGCAGCGGCGGCGAAGATCCGCGCGGCGCTGGGGGCGGCGGAGGCGGACGGGCCTTCAGAATAGACCGATCAGGCCTCGGGCGGTGGCTGGGGTGATGGGGCAGCGATCTCCGGAGCAGGGTGGAACGCGGGGCGGCATTTGACCAGGAACCAAATGACCACCGCGCTGAACGGCACTGTGGCGATGCTGCCGATCAATGAAGGGAATTGCGTACCGGAGCTGTACTGCAATCCTGGCGAAAAGACGGCCAGGGAGGCGGCGATCCGTGCATCGGCGCCGGGCAGGAAGGCAAACAGCAGGCTGTTCACAGCGCCGAGGACAAAGAAGGCGATCGAGAGCACGCGGCTGAGCGGCCGCAGCCGCAGCAGGCCCCAGCCGAGCCACAGTTCGATGAGGGCGATGCCGGCGTAGGTAAAACGGGCTGCCCATCCCGGCACAATCCAGCCGCCTAGCACAGCCGGCAGGGGCAGGAACGCCAAGATGGCGCACATCGCGCCTCCCGACACCATAAGCCAGGCGATCATGGTGACGCTGAAGGGCCGGCCGCCGGGCGGTTGGGCGGGGCCAGCGCCAGAGAACTGCGTCTTCACCCCGGCCGTGTTGAAGTAGTAGAGCCAGAAGCCGCCGATGAGGGCCAACAGGGCATAGAAGCCCGCAATGCCCGCCAGAATCGCCCGTCCGAATGCGGGAGGCACGCCGGGCGTCCGCGGCAGCGGGACGAAGAGCAGGCACAGAGCGGTCGCGGCGCCGATGAAGGTCAGCAGTACGCTGAAGGCGAGCATCGACCAGCGGGCCCAGGCGCACAGCCGGAACAGGCCCACCGCCGTCGCGATGCCCCAGGCGGAGAACAGGAACAGCACAGCGCCGCCGATGAGCGCAGCGACGCGGGTCTGCGAAGTCATCGCAGGGTCGTTGGGAAGCAAGAGGGCCGACACGGTTACGAGCAGGACCATCAGCAACAGGAGGACGCTGCCGAGGATGGAGGCGATGGCAGAGAGAGTTACGCCGATCGAGCGCCGCATGGATGCACCTCGAAACGCGAATCAGCAGCGGCGATTCTACCAGAACGACGGGGGCGGGAGAGCGCCGGCTCAGCGCCCCATCGCCAGGCGCAGGGCGAGCGACTCCGGCAACCCGGCCGCCACAATCCGGTGTTGAGCCGACTCGATGTCGTAGGCGACGCGGCGGTAGGAGAGGAGGCGCTGGGCGTCGTCCCAGATGGCGTAGGCGGCGCGCGGGTCGTGGTCGCGCGGCTGGCCGACGGAGCCGGGGTTGATCAGGTAGAGAACGCCGGCGTCGAGGTTCACGACGCGCTGCGGCTCGCCGGCCAGTGGGACGGGCATTCGCCGCAGGCCGCCAGGCTGCCACTGCCATCCGCCCTGAACGTGCGTGTGGCCGAGGAAACAGGGGCTGCGTTGCAGGAGCTGGTCGATGCCGCGCACGTCCATGTTGAACTCGAGATAGGCATCCTCATCGTCGGGCGAGCCGTGGACCAGGCCGAAGCCGTCGCCCCAAAAGGGACCGGCGGGCAGGCCGCGCAGCCACTCGAGATCGGGCGCGCTCAAGACCTGCGCGCACCACGCAGCCGCGGTGCGGGCCGATGGGGTGAAGGATTCCTTCAGGCCCGGCTCCCAGACGGCGCGGTCGTGATTGCCGCGGACGACGCTGGCGACCGAGGCCCGAGCCCAGGCGATCGCCTCCTGCGGGCTGGCGCCATAGCCGACGATGTCGCCGCAGCAGACGACCTCGTCGTAGAGGCCCTGGGCGTCGCGCACGACGGCCTGCAGCGCTTCGAGGTTTCCGTGGATGTCGCTGAGGATCAGGCGGCGCATAGTCGAATCAGGGTGACCTCGGGCTGTGCGCCGACCCGCACCGGCACGGCCACCGTGCCCAGGCCGCTGCTGACGTAGAGCTGGCTGCCGTTGTTGCGGTAATGGCCCTGGATGTAGGGCGTGTAGAGGCGCACGAATGTCAGGTTGTCCACGCCCAGCGGCAGGTTGACCTGGCCGCCGTGGGTATGGCCGGAAATCATCAGATCGAACCCTAATTCGGCGGCGCGATCGAAGACCAGGGGCGTGTGGCACAACAGCACGTTGGGCGCGTCGAGGGCCAGCAGATCCTCGGCCCCGACCAGCGGCTCAGTTCCCAGGGACTGATAATCGACGCCCGCCAGATTCAGTTTCGCCGCTCCGAAGCGCAGGAACTCGCTGGCGCCGCGCAGGACATGGAAACCGTGCCTGCGGGCCAGGACGGTGGCGGTGTCCTCGAGTCCGGCATATCTTTCGTGATTGCCGTGGCAGGCCCAGACGCCGGCGTCGCCGCGCAGGGCCTGCAACACGTTCAGGCAGCCCTCAATGTCGTCGCCGCGGCGCGTAATCAGGTCGCCGGTGACCAGGGCGATGTGCGGGCGCGTCGAATTGGCCATGGCGACGGCGTACTCGAGATCACGCCGGCCGAAGAACGGGCCGTAGTGAATGTCGGTGAGCTGCGACATGCGCAGCCCGTTCAGGTCCGGATGCAGGCCGCGGATGCGGATATCCACCTGTTTCAACGTAGGTCTCGAACGCGCGATGAAGAACCCCGCGCCGGCCAGGACGGTGGGCGCCGCGGCGACCGCGGGCAGGGCGGCTTTCAGGAAAGCGCGCCGGCTCGCGCCCGTGGCCGGCGGTTGCGGGGCGCGTCCTTCGACCAGCCCGTGCAGCCACAACCAGAGGCCGCCACTGATCAGAATCACGGCCCAGAACAGGGTGGCGGCGAGCATCCAGGAGAGCGTCGCGGAAGCCAGCACCGCGTGGCCGCCGATGATCAGCCGCGGCGCGATCAGCAGCATGTAAGCGGTCAGTGCGTAATAGAGAACCTGGAGCGCGCGCGCGCGAGGCCGGCGGGCCCGGATCCAGGCCGTCTCGCGGAAATACCGATACAGGCGAAACTGCAGCACCAGCGAGGTCAGGACAATGAGCGCCGGCAGCAGATACTGGCGAAGCAATTCCATGCGTGTCTTCCTCCAGCATGTCAGACTCCGCGGGCCGGGCTGCCGGAGCCGCGACGGAAACGCCGCCGCAAAACTCCGGGCGGAGCGTGTCCGCCCCGACGCCTCGTACAATGGCAGCATGTCGCTTGTTGTCGTCGGTTCGGTCGCCTACGACGGCGTCGCCACGCCCGAGGGCAGGCACGACCGCATCTTGGGCGGCGCCTGCACCTACATCTCGCTGGCCGCGAGCTTCTTCACCCAGGTGCGGATCGTCGGCATCGTCGGCGAGGACTTCGCGCAGGAAGATCTCGATTTCCTGGCGTCGCGCGGGATCGATCTCGAAGGCGTGGAGCGCGCGCCGGGCAAGACGTTCTACTGGCGCGGCGTCTACAGTGACGACATGAACGACCGCGAGACGCTGCAGACGGACCTGAACGTCTTCGCCGGGTTCGATCCCAAGTTGCCCGCGTCGTACCGCGACCAGCCGTACCTGATGCTGGGAAATATCCAGCCCGCGTTGCAGCACAACGTGCGTTCTCAGATGACGGCGCCACGGCTGGCCGGCGGCGACACGATGAATTACTGGATCAACGATTTTCGCGGCGAGCTGCTGGAGACGCTGAAGCAGTGGGATTTTCTGTTGATCAACGACTCCGAGGCGCGCCTGCTGTCGGGCCAGCGGATTCTCAAGCGCGCCGCCGAGGTCATTCGCGCAATGGGGCCGCGGATCCTGGTGATCAAGCGCGGCGAATACGGCGCGACGCTGTTCCATGACGGCGGCTACTCGAATATCCCCGGCATTCTGCTGGACACGCTCAAGGACCCGACGGGGGCCGGCGACTGTTTCGCCGGCGGCTTCATCGGCTATCTGGCCTCGCGCGGCGTGAGCCTCGCGGACGGCACGGCGGAGCCGCGGGAGCTGGCCCGGGCCGCGGTCTATGGTTGCATAATGGGTAGCTTCTGCTGCGAGGAGTTCGGCCCGGATCGCTTCCGGACGCTGACCAGTGATGACATTGAGGCGCGCTTCCGCGAGTACCGCCAGATCACCGCGTTTTGAGGTCAAAGCCGCGCTGCTGCTGATCTGCGCCAGCGCCGCGGCGCTGCTGCTGTCGGCCCGGCAGGGCTGGACGCTGTGGTACGGCGACGCCGAGGCGCACCTCAACATCGCCCGCCGCATTCTCGACAGCCGCACGCCGGGCTACGAACAACTCGGAACGGTCTGGCTCCCGCTGCCGCACCTGCTGATGCTGCCGTTCGTGCAGGCCGATGCGCTGTGGCGCAGCGGCGTGGGCGGGGCCATCGCCGCGGCGATCTGTTTCATTTGCGGCGGGCTGTTCCTGTTCCACGGCCTGAGACGGCTGTTCGGAGTCGCGGAGGCGTGGGCCGGCCTACTGGTGTGGACGCTGAACCCCAACCTGCTGTACCTGCAGAGCATCCCGATGACGGAGCCGGTGGCGCTCGCTTGCGCGCTCGGGCTGCTGTGGGCCATCACGAGGTTGGAGGACACCACAGCGTGGGGCGATGCCGCGCTGGCCGGCGTCTTCGCGGCGCTAGGAACGCTGGCGCGCTATGAGGCCTGGAGCCTGTTGCCGGTGGCCGCGGTGTGCGTCGTCGTTCTGGCCGGCGAACGGCGCTGGGGCAAGGCGCTGCTGTTCTGCCTCATTGCCTCGCTCGGACCGCTGTACTGGCTGGCGCACAACCGGGTGCTGTACTCCAGCGCACTCGAGTTCTACAACGGGCCGTGGTCGGCGCACGCCATCTACCAGCGGGCGCTCGATGCCGGCGGCTTCCGCTATCCCGGCGATCACGATTGGATCAAGGCGCTGCTGTACTATCGCACCGCCGCCGCGCTGTGCCTGGGCCGGCCGCTGTATTACCTAGGCGCGGCCGGGCTGGCGGCGGCCCTGTTCAGCCGCGCGCGCTGGGCCGCGCTGCTCCTGTTCACCGGGGCGGCCTTCTATGTGTTCAGCCTGTACTCGGGCGGCACGCCGATCTTCGTGCCGGAGCTGTGGCCGAACACGTACTACAACACGCGCTACGGCCTGAGCGCCATGCCCGCCGCCTGCCTGGGCGTGGCCGCGCTGGCCGGCCTGGCGGCCCGCGCGCCTCGATTGTTCAGGCCGCCGCACGGCCAATGGATTGCGGCCGGCGTGCTGGTCCTGCTCGCCGTCTCGCCGTGGCTGCTGCGGCCGCGTCCCGGCGATTGGGTCTGTTGGCGGGAGTCCGACGTGAACTCACGCGACCGCCGGGCGTGGACGCGTTCGGCTGCCGGCTACCTGGCTCCGCGCTATCACTCCGGGGACGGCATTCTGATCAGTTTCGGCGACCTCACCGGCATTGTCCGCGCGGCGGGCATCCCGCTGCGGGAAACGCTGCACGAGGGCAACGGTCCGGCCTGGCTCGCCGCGGTGCTGCGCCCCGATATCGCGCTGCACGAGGAGTGGGCGCTGGCTTTCGCCGGCGACACGGTCTCCCGGGCGGTGTCGCGGTTGCGCGAGGGCGCTCCGCAGTACCAATGTGTAAGCAGCATCCCGATCCCCGACGGGCGGGCCGTCGAAATCTGGAAAAGGACCCACAGCCATGAGAATCCCCTTCACCAAGGCGCATGGGGCGCTGAACGATTTCCTGCTGACCTGGGCGCACGAAGCGCCGCCGCCGGAGTTGCTGGAGCGGGCGGCGGTCGCCATCTGCCACCGGCACTCGGGGCTAGGCGCTGACGGTTGGATCCTGCTGACGCCGCCGTCAAACAGCGAACCGGCCTCCATTCGGCTGTTCAATTCCGATGGCAGCGAGGCGGAGATTTCGGGCAATGGCACGCGCTGCGCGGCGGCCTTCCTCGCGGACACGTGCCTGGCATCGACGGAGATCTCGATCCGCACCGGAGCGGGGTTGAAGCGCCTGCGGCTGATCGGACGCCAGGGCATGCGCTTTGATTTCGAGATGAACATGGGCGCTCCGGCGATCGGCCCCGGCCACCTGCGTTTCCCGCTGCCGTTGGCCGGCGGCCCGCGCGAGTGCACGATCCTGAACGTCGGCAACCCGCAATGCGTGTTCTTCGTGGGGCACTTCGACTTCGACTGGCAAACGCTCGGCGCGGAGGTCGAGCGCCATCCTCAATTCCCCAACCGGACCAACGTCAGCTTCGTGCAAGTGCTCGACCGGCACACCATCGACGTGCGCTTTTACGAGCGCGGCGCGGGCTTCACGCTGAGCTCGGGCACGGGCTCGACGGGCGCGTTCTGGGCCGCCGTGGCGCGCGGTGTGGCGGAGAGCCCGGTCACCGTGCGCACCCTGGCGGGGCCGCTGTCGTTGCGGCAGGAAGCGGGCGAGGTCCTGTTGCAGGGGCCGGCCGAACTGATCGGCGGCGGGGAGTTCTACTTTCAGTTGTAGCGGCCGCTACCACACGTAGGAGGCGACCACGCGGGGCGTGGCGGCCTCACCCGATATGACACGGGTGTGGATCACGATTTGCAGGTTGCGCTTCGACCAATCCGGCGGCAGGCTGTGGACCGCCGCCGCCAGGCGCGCCGGCGAGCAGACCAGGTCGGCGG
>JBEKHU010000162.1:0-6841 GCA_050012115.1 Bryobacteraceae bacterium
CTCCGAGTACGACCTCGAACGCTACTGCCTCGGCATGGTGAAAGACGAGGCCGAGTTGGCCTTCCTGGAAGAGCATCTGTTGGTATGTCCAGCCTGCGTCGAGCATGCCGAATCCATGCAGGAGTACGTGGATATTCTTCGTGCCGCCCTGATCGAGATTCAGGAAGGCTGAAGACTCGCTCGCAACCGGCAGCTTCTCCTCGAAGTACATAACCGTGTCGAAATCCATCAAACGTAACTCTGACGTTATCGGCGAGGCCCCGAGCGGGGGTATGGCATGCCTTCGTTGCGGCCGAGAAACAGCAGCCTCGGTCTGTCCCGAGTGCCGCGAGTTTTTCCGTGGACTGAAGTGGCCACCCGGCCCCCCGTTGCGCGAAGGGATCGCGAGTCCCCATGGCGCCCAGCAACAAAGGGCCATGCGTCTCGACCATCCTAGTCATGGCTTGAAGGCAGGACGGTGAATGAGCTCGTCGTGACGGTTGCCGGTCGTCGCAAACGGCGCTGACGTCAGTTGCGGTGCTCTGCTGGCCCCACCCATTCGCACACTGATCGCCATCATCTGAGCCGCGCGTAATTCCCTCCTACGTGGCCTTGCCTCAAGGGCTTCCGTGGTTTCGTGGCGGTCTGGCCCTGGTACGCATTCTCCAGAGGTCACTTTCGATGCAGCAGCCAATGGAGCTTTTTAACCACATCTCCGGCCACGACCTCGAACGCTACTGCCTTGGCATGGTGAAAGATGAGGCCGAGTTGGCCCCCCTGGAAGAGCATCTGTCGGTATGCCCAGCCTGCGGCGAGCGTGCCGAATCCACGCGGGATTACGTGGATGCTATTCGCGCCGCCCTGATCACGATTCGGGAAGACTGGAGACGCGCTCACAACCGGCAGCCCACGTGTTACACGTGTGCGGCCGCAAACCCTAACCACGGGTGCGCCATTCCGCCTGAGATCCCGCTGTAGCCGCGCGTCCATCACCGGCATTCTGCTGGCCCCACCCATTCGCACACTGAGCGCCATCATCTGAGCCGCGCGTAATCCCCTCCTGCGCGGCCCTGCCTGCCTGACAATCTGAAACCCACGTTGTGACCTACCGGGCCGGAGGTGTGTGTGCATATCCGGGACGGATCTCCTCCTCCTCACCTGCCGGAGCTATCTGATCAACTTCAGCCGCTTGAGATCCTCGTCCGTCCAGTGCGTCTGGATCTCGATCATCGTCCGCAATGTCTTGATCTCGAATGTCTCGCCGGGCCGGTGAAATGAGACTGTGACCCGCCGCCCGTCAGGATGGAGGTGAAGTTGGTGTGCGCCTGCCTGGCGGTCCAAAACAAAACCGTCTCGGGCCAGGGCCGAGATCAACTCGCGAGCCGTCAGGCTGCGCAAGTAAGAGTAGTTGACCGCCATGTCTCAGACAACTACTGCCACCTGAGGCTCGCCGGACACCTGCACCTGATCGGATGGCTCAGTCGGCAGAGTTTCCCCATGCTCCATCAGGCTCTCCACAACCATTTGGACCACGTCCTGGATGTTCTTGAGAGCTTCCTGTTGGGTGTGGCCCCAAGTAGCGCCGCCCTGCCCCACCAGCGCCGGGCAGTATGCGTGCCAGCGCTCGCCATCTGGCTCTACCACGATCCTGAAGTTGTAGGTCTTCATCGGCCTCGCCTGCTCTCAGTGTGCCACATCCCGGTCCGGAAACGGAGCGCCCCTGCTCACCCCACCCTCACCGGAATGAACAGCGCCGGATTCTTCTTCGCCATGTCCACCACGTGCGCATACTTTGCCGTCATGCGCGGGTCAGCGTGGCCCAGAAAGTCCTGCACGGCCCGCAGATCGCCGGTGTGCAAGTATCCCAAGGTCCCGGCCGTGTGGCGCAAGAAACAGAGGCCGCGTGTAATCTCCTGCGCGGAGGGGGAGGCGTTTAACCCGCGTCGGTTGCCCGATTGCCGCCTCGTTACCCCAGGACCGGCGAGCTTCCTGGCCCCTCGCTCATAATCTGCGATGTTTCGTGCCTCAGCGGCGACCCGTGGCTGCGCATGATTCCCCGTCTGCGCGGCTGGATCACCCCAACAATCTGATTCCCGTCGCTGTGACCCACGCGGCCGGAGGTGTGTCCGCAGCGTCTCCTACCACCGCTGCTCACCGGAGATACTCTTCGAAAGTGCGCGAAAGAACTCAACTGGTGTTGCGAACCGCAAGCCAGTCCGTCGCGCAACGGCCGGCGTGAAGTGTTTGGTGTTGTGCGTGAGAAACCAATCGGGGCGACTCGCGATGGCGGACAGCAGCACCGGAACATCTGCCGCATGACGAATCAGATGGCGTGCGGCCTTGACCTCCGCCTGGCCTGGATAGGGCACGATCTCCGGCTTCATGAGCGCAATCAGACCGGCATAGTCCTCTACTACCCGGTTTCCCTCGCCGGATTCAAGCCCGCTCAGGCGGATCAGAAGGTTGTCTTCAACCTCCTCACGCACCGCTTCGGCGAGAACGAGCCGGCAAATCCGGGCTGCGCACAACGAGAGGACAGCTTTGTCCAGTCCCCAGGTCGAGACAATGCCGGCGGTCAGGACGTTTGAGTCGAGGAAAAGCCGGACCCGTTCTCTCTGACTCAACGTCCCTTGCTCCGCCGCCGCGTTCCGTGGCGCGCCTGCCCGGCGAGCTCCGGGTAGCGGCGGGAGAAAACGCGCTCTCGTACCTCGGGCAACGTATCCAGCAAATCCGCGGAACTGAGTTGGCGGCGATCGAACACCGAGGTGATGGATTCACAGAGAAGGCGGAAGCGATTCTGCTCCGGGATCAGCATGAGGGCTTCGCCGACCCGCAAAACTGCGACCGGAGCACCGGTGTCGAGGCCCAACTCGTCGCGATATTGCTTGGGAATGGTGAGTTGTCCTTTTTCGCCGATCCGGGCGTTAGCCACGTATTCGACTTGCGACTGGCTGGAAGGCACATTCAACTCCTGGTAAGAATATCCTACCACGGCGGCGGCCGTTCCGCTTCGGCGACGCATCACCCCACCTTCACCGGAATGAACAGCGCCGGATTCTTCTTCGCCATGTCCACCACGTGCGCATACCGTGCCGTCATGCGCGGGTCAGCGTGACCCAGAAAATCCTGCACGGCCCGCAGATCGCCGGTGTGCGAGTATCCCAAGGTGCCGGCCGTGTGGCGCAAGGCGAGGTTGGACAAGCCCGGCCGCCTCAGCCCGGTTATCCGGAGATGCTCATCGATCTGCACGCGGATGTGGCGGCGGCTCAACCGCTCGCCAACCCTGGAATCGCCCACGGAGGAAAACAACGGCGTTCCGGCCCCGTCGCGTGCGACCTTGCCGCGCGGGGGTAGGTACTCTTTCAACCGTCTGCCCATGTCCGGACGCAGGTGGGCGATCCGGTCGCGGGTCATGCCGCGGACCAGCAACGACAGGTTCTCACCCTTCTCGGTCAGATCCTCGACGTTGGCGAACTGCACCTCGATGGTCCGCAGCGCCTGCAGCGCCATCATGCTGACCATAGGCCGGTTTCGCAGGCGCCTGATCTGTTCCGACCCGGGGGCTTGGTCGGGATCGGGGATCGCGGCCAGCAGCCTGCCTAACTCATTATTGCTCCGCTACTTGAAGGCCTCGTTCGCCTGGCGCACGCGCGGCGACTTCACGCCGGCAGCGGAGATGTCATCCGGCAGTCCGACGTTGCGCGCTGCCCCGCCGAAGCGCCGCACGATGGACAGCGTGCGCCGATTGGCGATGGGTGGGGCGTTAACCTCGCTCGACGCCTGACGATGGCGCTCGGTGTACGTCACGCTCGCGGTCGCGCTTTGATGCCCCGTTCGACACTCAACCCCGGTTCAGACGCCGTAGGTCGTCGGGATCGGTTGGAGATCAGAGACTTATCAACTCTGCAAACACCGGTCTGCACGGCGCGAACGCAGGCGCGGTCGATTTCGACGGAGACCGAGCGGAGGAGGAGCGCTACGGAGGCCACCAGACGGTCCTCGCCTCTGAATCGAGTCAGGATCCCTTCGACGCCCTCCAACGATCCCGAGATGACCACAATTCTCTGGCCGACTTCCAGATAGTCGCAGGGCGCAATGCCACGGCCGGACGCCAGGAGCTTCCGGATGGTTTCCACCTCGACGTCCGGGATCTCGGCCGGCCTTGTGCCCACTGACACAATGTGCAAAACGCTGGGGATTCTCAGAACGGAAAATGTCCGTTTAGGATCGAAGCGGCAGAAAAGATAGCCAGGGAAGAGGGGCAACTCCACCTTCTTAGTCCGATCCGACCACTGGGACGTTTTCGTATAGAGCGGAAGGTATTCGGTGAAACCGTTGTCCCGTAGTGTCCGGGAAACGACCTTCTCGAAGCGGGACCTCACGTAAAGAGCAAACCACGGATACCCGACGGACGACACCATCTTGGTACTCTCCTTGACCTGGCAGCCAGTCGCCTAATTAAGAGGCGCAACTCTAGCCTCAAGTACGCGAGGAGCTGTGTTGACTTTGAAGACGCGGGATCTCTGCCTAGATCCCCAGTCGCAAATCCCTGCTGGTCTAAGGGCCAGCTTCGCCGGACGCTTCGGACGCACAGCCTACTACTCCGAAGCGCTATTGACGAGCACCGAAGCGCATCGCCGGGGGATCGACTGAATCGACTACGCATTTACATTTGTACTTCAATCCGCTATCAACCGCAATAGACTCGAAGTTTTATTCATATTGAGCGCCTCTCCTCACGAAAGCTGACGACTTTCGCAGGATTACATCTCTGCAGACCCGAAACCCGATAGCTTCAGCCTCAAATCTGAAGAGCGTCGGTACACACCAATCCCCAGGAAAACTACTGCCGCAGCGAATCGACCCGGTTGCTTCTCACTCAGCCAGCCGCAAGTCGCAAGTTGAGATTTCATAATGGGCCGCCGGCCTTCGCTTCACCAAGCATTGGTACTGGCTCCTGAAGAAACCACAAGAGATGGCGGAAAACCACGTCCCCGCACCATAATGAGCTTTCTGACCGTGCGATGAAAGACCGGGGCGGCGGGCAGTGGCTCGCCGGATACCAGAACGAGGCCACGAGCTTGCGGGGACGAAAATCTGCTGGGCTCCCTGACCGTTCCTGCTGATAAAAGAAATGACCTGTCCGAGATGTAAGACTGACGCGGCGCACCGCTCTCACCGCAAGGGTATTGCGGAGTATCTGGTGAGTGCATTCACCTTCCACCCCTACTTCACGAAGTATTCCGGAAAGAATGCGGCGGGGAAGACCTCTAACGAACAGGAGATTCAAGCGACTCGCAACAGCGTCCGGCGGAAGCGACTCAGGCGTGAGGTCCTGGTGCTCGGACTGGCGCTTCTCCTGTTCTTCTTGTTTCTTCGCTTCATCACCCGAGAGTCGAAGCCGCCGAGCGATTAGTCCATTCTTCGCAAGCGCACTTCGTTGAGAACGATGTAGCCCTCGATCCGCATCGTTCCAAGGGTTCTGCGATACGCGAGCGCGAGTTGCACCCCCCGGCATCCGGGCGGCACCACGAACTGGAAATGACCCCAGGTCTTGTTTTCCGACGCTGCGATTGGCAACTCCTGGGGCGTCTGAGCCGGGAGTCGCGGTTCGACCTGCCAACTGAGGCCTGCATCGTTCTGGATTCCTGAGGTGCGGTAGGAGACATCCAAAGCATACCGGCCGCCTCCCGCCACAGGAACCGTCTGTGCAAGAGGCGAGCAGCTCTCCGGCTGCAGTCCAGAAAAGGTCACGCGCAGGCCACCAGACGCATGCTCGCGCAATAGTGAAACGCCTTCGACGGCCGGCGTCCTCCAGTCGAACCCGCGTGAGGTCGGCTCCTTCGAGAAATCTCCGTTTGTGAGGACCACAGCTCGTGCGGGATCTAAGCCGGCGAAGGGAATCAGCCCGTGCTGGGACAGGCCGTTCCAGACTGACAGTGCCTCCTCGACACGGCTGCCGGCCAACAATCGGTCGCAGTAATCCATCAGCACCGGAGCCGCTGTCGCCGAGCCTTCTGAGACCAGTCCGTTCGCGACTCGGGCCCCAAGTTCGAGCTTCCCTGCCTCGAGCAGGTACGCCAGGTAGGCCGAGCGCAGTTCCGCGCTATGGAGGGCGAACCGATCCATCAGATTCCCATCCTCCGTCACGCGCCCACACAGGCGAAACAGCGGAACAGGATCTCCCGGAATCACCTCGGCGGAACTTCTAGCCCAGTGCCAAAAATTCGCCATGTTGTCTTGACGCAAGTAGTAGTTCGCTAGCGTCCATCGTGGAACGTATTGGCGGTCCACTTCTGCCGCGTGGAGCAGGCACTTCTCCGCCTCGCTATGGTTCTGCAGTGACTCATACCGAAGACCCAGTTCTATCCAGATGCGTGCATCAGCCGGACTCAACGCTGCGGCCTGTCTAAGCAGCGCGAGGGATTCAGCAGAAACCTCGTCGCCGATGCTGAGCGCCAGGCGGAGTCGGTATTCGGCACCGTCCGGCACAATTCGCGACGCTTGCCGCAGACCCTCGATCGTTCCCTGCCCGGACCAAGCGTCGGCTTGCGCGAATCGAACCGCCCACATCGCGGAGACAGCCATCAGGCCGACGAAGGACAGCGCTGCAAGAGCCCGAGACACCCGGTGTTTCATCAGCGTGGCCCGTCTCGAATGAGCAGGGCGCTTCCGGAAGTCACCGCAAGCCGGTGGACGAACTTGGTAGCCCACCAGTTCATCTGCAGCGACTCAGGACTCGGGGAGGATAACTCCGCCTCGCCGCTGTAACCGTCTGGGGAGGTCCACAAGAGCTTGAGAGGAAGTTCGTCTCGCATCGCTCCGTGGACATTGAAGTTCACTTCAGAAGAAATCGCTTGGT